>JAGQLH010000012.1 GCA_020429465.1 Candidatus Dojkabacteria bacterium
TTATAGCCGGATTAGCAGGAGCTTTTGTTGGTGTGCGCTATATACAACCTCGTATCAGTACTACTACACAATCAACACCCACGCGAAAGATTGAAATAATCAACCATGATGAGTTATTTGTCGATGTGGTTGAGCAAACTCGTGAGGCAGTAGTAAGTATTATTATTACTCAAGATCTCCCTGTGTACGAAAATTATTACAGTAATCCATTTGGGAGAGGGTTTGGGTTTCCAAGTAGAAGACAAGTAGGAGAAGAGGAACAGCAAATTGGGGCTGGAAGTGGATTTATCGTTAGTTCAGATGGATATATCGTAACAAATAAGCATGTGGTTGATTCAGATGGGGCTTCGTATACAGTGATCCTCAATAATGGTGAGCAAATGGACGCTGAAGTAGTAGATACTGATGCATTTCTTGATATTGCTGTTTTAAAAATTGAGGGTAACGACTTGCCATTCCTTGATTTAGGTAATTCTGATGATGTTAGAGTTGGTCAACAAGTGTTGGCAATTGGAAATACGTTGGGAGAATTTACTAATACGGTAAGTAGTGGGATTGTTTCAGGGCAGTTCAGATCAATTGTAGCAGGTTCATCTACAGGGGATTCAGAACTACTCTCTGATTTAATCCAAACAGATGCGTCTATTAGTTCAGGAAATTCAGGGGGCCCATTAATAAATCTTAAAGGGGAAGTTATTGGTGTAAATGTTGCGGTTAGTCAGGCAGGAGAGAATATAGGATTTGCTATTCCTATTAATCCGGTAAATCAAATAGTTGAATCAGTAAAAGAGAACGGTAAAATTATTCGCCCTTATTTAGGAGTTCGATATATGGAGATAAATGAAGTGATTCGAGAGCAAAATAATTTACAATATGATTATGGAGCACTCTTAATTCGGGGACAAGATCCCACTGATTTAGCAGTAATGCCAGGAAGTCCAGCTGATAAAGCTGGATTAGTTGAAAATGACATAATTCTAGAAGTAAACGGTGTTGCATTAGAAGGAACATCTTTACAGAGTCAGATACAAAAATACGCTATTGGAGAAACAATTGAGCTTCTCGTGGCAAGTAAAGGAGAAGAAAAGAAGATTGAAATAGTATTGGAGGGATTCGACCAATAGTAAAAAAACTAGTAGAATGATGCAATTATATGATTAATGATTATGATTGCAGAAGTACACTATATAGCGGCATTGTTTTTTGTCAATTTTATACTGAGCGTAGTCAGCTACCCTCTATCGGGGTTATTATTTCCAAAGTTCTCCGATAGAGGGTATGCCTTTTCAGCTTTACTAGGCTGGGTTTCTGTAAGTTACATACATTTTCTCCTGAGTACACTAGGTATACTCAAAATCTCGCTTTCTGGAAGTCTTTTATCACTCATGATTTGGGGAGGTATTAATGCACTTATACAGTGGAAATTAAAACCTATACAGATATCACGATCAATTCTACTTAAAGTCTCAACGGCAAATATTCTTTTTCTTGCGTTGGTCATATTCTGGACATGGGTAAGAGGTCATAATCCTGAAATATATCAGATTGAGCGATTCATGGATTTTGGATTCATCCAATCCCTCATGAATACTGAATCGTTGCCTCTTTATGATATGTGGTATTCAGGAGAGATTCTTAATTACTACTATTTTGGGCACATGATTGGATTTGAAGTACTTACACTTTCTAATATACCTATGGTCCCTGGTTTTTTTGTGCTTGTAGTATGGATGTTTGGAACAGTTGGAGTGGGGGTATATAGACTTGCCAGTGAGTACTATTTATATATCTTTGGAGTAAAGTATGGAAAATGGACATCAATATTGGCAGGTATAGTCGGGCTTTTCTTAGGACTATTCTCTGGAACAATACATTCTGCAATATGGTTATGGAGCTATGTAAATAACTGGCTTACAGAGGCACCATTAGAGTCATTTTGGTATGCAGAGCCAACCCGATTTATAGAGGGAACGATAACAGAAATGCCGATTTATAGCTTTATTGTTGCTGATTTGCATGCACATGTGTGGGGAATGTTTTTTGGAATAATTATATTTGCACTGTTCTTAGGATTATGGCAAAAAAAGCACCACAGATTCTCATTGTTGAACATACATATAATTGCAATAACGATATCAATAGGTCTAGCGTATATTACGAATGCATGGGATGCATTAACTTTAGGTGCAGTGAGCATGATGTTGCTTGTTCTACTGTATTGTATGTACGATCTGTCTAAATTTGATTGGAGGTTTCTCACAATCTTAGCAATTCCTTTTGGATCACTTGCAATTAGCTTGCCATGGAGCTACTTTTTTGAAGCACCACTTGGGGGGATTGGTGTTGTTGATCCCGCGTCTAAGGTATATGAATGGAGTATGTATTGGGGGGGATTTGCAATAATTCTTTTAATTTCCGGAATTGTATTCCTATTTCAACAGCGATTACGGGCATTAAAACATATAAAAGAGCATTCTCTATGGTATTTATTCGGTTTTGGAGGGGTTAGCGCATTTTGGCTTTTAGGGTATGCACTAAAAAGTTTTGCTATTAAACAAGGAAATGAGGGATTAATTGGGACATTCTTAATGCTTATAGTATGGGCGGCGGTTATCGTTCTAGCTGTTATATGGTTATCTGATTTACTGTTCAAAAAAGTATCTAAACGAGTTCAGTTAATAGCAGGTATTAGTGCTGGAATTGCAATATTCTGGATATTGATGGAACATATTTACTTTAAAGACATTCTCACTGATGGTGAGTGGTTTAGAGCAAATACAGTATTTAAAATATCAACACAAGTATGGATTTGGTTGTCTATCATTATTCCCTCATTAATTATATATCTTGTAACTTCTATAAAACACTGGGGTGGGAAATTACTCATTACGTTGTTAGTAGTTGGGTTACTTGGGGTACACGCAATATATCCTTTTAAGGCTATTGCACAGGCAAATACTGCAAATCGTGAATTTATTGGGTTTGATAGGGGACTGGATTGGTGGAAAAATAAACTTCCGTATGATTACGAAGCATATCAATTTCTTAAAGAGTACAGGGATGCATTACCAGAGGATGATAAGGTAAGGTATATCGTTGAGGCGGATGGAGATAGTTATCAAGATAATAATATGTTCTCAATATTTCTTGGGTGGCCTTCTATTATTGGATGGCCAGTACATGAGTGGACATGGCATGGATCATATGACGATGTTGATAGTAAGCGAAAAGATGTTGTGGAATTATATATAGGAACAGATATTGATATGTCGAGAAAATTATTGAGGGAGTATCAAATCGACTTTATTATCCTAGGACAAGTAGAAAAGAGACTGTATGAAGATAGGGGGCTGCAGACTGAAAAACTAGAAAGTCTTGGCACTGTTATTTTTGAGAATGCTGAAACCAAAATTATTCAGATTCAGAAATAGTTTTAGCTATCTTTAGTCCTTCCCTAATAGCGAAATTTACACCTCTATCCTCTGGAAATATTTGCGAAAAATGACTAAGGTAGAGATTCTTCACTGGGGTTGCGTAGGTAGGCACTATATTTTCATACGAAGGAAAGGGGATATGTTGAGCATTTTTTAAGCGAGTAACAGTAATTTCTCGTACAACGGATCGATCAAATTGAGGGTATATTTCAAGTAGATGATTGAACCATTGGTCACGGAGTGTTTTATCAGAAGTACCTAAAATAGGATGGTTTTGTGGGAAATAATTTGCAAGATAGTATACCTGCCTATTTCCAAACCATGATGTAGGCACAAATTGTGTATGATTAATGCAGACGACAAAAGGAATATTAGTGTCGTGAATGGATGTCCAATAGTAATTACTTAGTTTTTGAGGAGTTGAAAATATAAGACAAACCGCATCGAGGTATGTAATGGAATGTAGTTGATTTGTATAGTCTGAAAGAGCATTAATCCCTGTAGTGAGACGAGCAAACACAGAAGTTGGGATTGTGCATACTACATAGTCAAAATGTTCGATTAATGCTCCGCAAGTAATTGAGAATCCTGAAGGTGTCGATGTTATTTTGTTGACCGGAGTAGATGTTTTAATGATTACATTACGTTCCGTAAGAGATTTGACAAGGGAATCTATAAGTGTGGAAAACCCACTCTTGAAATAGCCAAGTTCTTCTGATTTTCCTCTGGAGTTAGCGCGTGTATGTATGCGCGCCCAAAACCATGCCATAGAGACATCTTTGTAATAATCGTGAAACTTCCCTTGAAGTAGTGGTCTCCATATAATTCTGTAGGCATCCATCCCACTCCACTTCTTTAACCAATCTGCAGCTGTTTTAGACGATAATTTTTTCCAAGAACGTGTATAAGATAAATATAGTATTACAATGCCAGTTCTTATCCTATCGAAGAAAGATAGTGGTGTGAATTTTAATAAATCTAAAGCCCCATTAAATGGATACTTCCTATTATTAAAATGTATTGCATTGGAACCTGGATACCACACCAAATCATTAGAAAGTCCAAGTTCAGATGTGAGTTGTATAGTGTATTCATCTGTTGTGAAAGCATGGTGGTATGCACGCTCAATAGGATGGTTCTCAATAGTTGTTCCACTGAGAAGTCCCCCTAGGGTTGAGCCCTGTTCATAAATTGTAATTTCATAGTTCTTTTTAGAAAGTTCATAGGCAGTTACTAACCCAGTAACCCCTCCTCCAATAATGGCAATTCTTTTATTGTTCGGCATTGATAATCGAGTCAATAATATAAGGAGGACGATTTTGTGACTGCTGAAAAATTGCATGGAGATAGAGCGCAATTATGGAAAGTGTTCCAATTATATAAGTTGCAGATAAACCGATAAGGAGAAAACAAATAAGTAGTAAATTGTTAGTAGATAATCCTTGTGAAAACCAGAGAAGGAGAATTAAGAGTACGATAGTCAAAATCGTAGCTGCAACTATCTTACTTAAGGGAAAAAGTATGCGTAAAGGTTCGGATGATAGTGTTGGAATAGAATCTAAGAATAAACGGATCATTTTTTCCCAAGAGTATTTGCTTGTACCTTTTTGTCTTTTTTCTCGAGTGTAGGTCACTATCTCTGGAGTGAACCCAAGGTAAGCAAATATTCCTCGTAGAAAGAATTTACGTTCAGGTAGTGACTTGTATGCAGTATGAACCTCCGGACTTAGCAGCCTAAAATCAGCTACTTCTCTGGGGAAAGGAAACTCACTAAACTTCTGAGCCCAGTAATAAAAAATATGTGCAGGAATCTTTTTGATTAATTTTTCATTTCGTTGTGAGCGTTTAGCTATAACATGCTTAGCTCCTTGCTCGTATTTTTTTATCATATCTGATATGACTTCTGGAGGGTCTTGGAGGTCTGCGTCTAGAAGAACTATGATTGATTCTTCGGCAGAATCCAATCCAGCCTGAAGTGCAGCTTGATGCCCGAAGTTCCTACTCAGAGAAACGATAGTAATTGGTAGTGACTTTATGTATTCTTTAAGTATTGATTGTGTAGCATCTGTACTCCCATCATCCACAAAAAGTATATGAAATGTATATGATTTATGTATACCAATTAGACTACTTAATTCTGAGATGAGGTCAGGAAGAGTATGCTCTTCGTTGTAGCACGGGATAATTAATGTGATATTTTTCATATCTACGTAGGAATTTTAAGCAGTGTAATGAATATAAATAGCGAGAAACGATAATCCTCCAAGCGTACTTCCTGCTATAACTTGTAAAGGTGTATGTTTTTTTAAGTAAATTCGTGCCCATCCAACTAAAGGGATAAAAATAATACTTAATGAATACCACAATGAATCGTAAAATAATCCTAGTAACGTGCAAAAGAGAGTAATAACTAGCATATGAATACTAATCTTCCAGTAAAGAGTTATGAAAAAGAGTAATACGACTACGAATAGTAGAATACTATGGAGGTAGATTATTGTGGTATATTTCAGTAAAACAAGTAAGTATAGCGTAGTAATTGTTGAAATAAGAGCAATAGCTAGGAGTGGGATTCTGTTTAGTCTATTTGTTATGTCGAAATCTATGGATCCTCTTTTCAAATGAAAAAGAAAAAAAAGCACAGTAGGAAGAATTTGAAACGCAAATAATAAAGCTATGTCTATGCTTCGAATCGAGAAGTAGCGAGCAATCAAAAAGTAAGCAATAGGAAATAAGAAAATTGGATCGAAAATTCTTGAAATGCCAATCGCAAGTAATTTTAATGTTCCCTTGTTTTTATGTGTATCTACGCTTTGTTTCATTATTTCACTACTATAGCAGACTAAAAAACTTTGTTTCAAACAAGAAATGATGATATTATTCTGAAGTCTTTTTCAGGTGTTGGACGCATTACCCAGATCATAATTTTTTATGATTCTTTTGGGGTTAACTTTAGTAAAAAGATCATTGAATACAACAAAACATAAAATTTTGGCAGGCGCACAGCAAATGTTTTACCAAAATAGTTTTAATGGTACAGCGCTCGATACGCTACTTGGTGAAATTAAGGTAAGTAAAGGAAGTTTTTTTCATCACTTTAAATCAAAGGATGATTTACTTTTTGAATTACTTTCATTTGAAGCAACAAAATTGTTTGAGAAATTGGAAGAACTTTTTGTTGGTGGTCAGAATCCACTTCAATCGTTAAATCAATTTCTATCATGGAGGCTAGAAAATTTCCAGACAAATGGTCGTTTGATATATAAATTAGGTGCAGAGGTAGGAAATCAAAATCCAACAATACAGAAGAAGATCAAAAAAATATATGGAACTTATCTCTCGTATCTGATCCAAGTTATTACCCAGGCTAAGAAAGCTGGACAGCTACAATCCTCGACACCTACTAAAGAACTTGCAAATTTTATACTCTATGGATTGGAAGGTGGTACTTTATCGGTCACGTTAATTGAAAATAGTGATCAGTACTCGGACGTTGTAGAGATGATGAAACGAGTTATTAGAAGCTACCGAAATATTGAATATGAAAATTTCAGTGCATAACTAGTTTGAAATTAGCGTTTATGTCCTAATATTTAGTATGATTAAAACGATAATATTCAATCAGTATGACAGATAATTCTCTCAAACAACAATCGCCTCAGGATAATAGAGCTGCTCAATTACGAGAAGATCTTCAGCAGAAGATAGTTGATATTATTACGCACAAACTTGAATCCGGTGAGATGACAGAAGAACGGGCGAAATCAATCGCTAAAATGACATTGGCGAAATTACCAGAAGGAATATCATATAATGAGTTGATGAAAGTAGTGCCTACTATTGATCACGAGTTTGAAGAGTTACATAATGCAGTTTTGCCAATAGTAGTTGACTATCAGCAGAAGATTGAATCACAGATACAATCTAAGGTTTCTGAACTTATGAAACAAAGGAAATATGCTGATGCATTGATTTTGGCGAAGCAAGCAATAGAATTTGAAAGTAAATTACGACCGGATAAATCTAAACCTTCTCATAATGAGTAATATGGAAACGACAATAAAGAAAATTATAGAAAAAGAGGTGAGATCACATGAAGCTGGTCTGGATTCGCATCATATCACTACAATTACCAATGGAATATATAAACAACTATCTGAATTCATGACAGTGGAACATATGTCTCAAATTGTTGAGCTTATGAAGGGAGAATTTTTGGATTTGGTTGATACTCTTATTCCTATAGTCGAAGAATACGAGAAGAAAATTGATCTCGTTCTTAATGAAAAATTAGGTCCAGTAATAGACACCGTTACATCATAATTCGTTACTTTTCTATATCAGTTTCCTCATGTCCTATCTCATCTCAATACTCTTCTATCAGCCGATATTTAATGTTCTTATGGTTTTTTACGAACTGTTTGGGCAAAATCTCGGATGGGCGATTATAGCCATCGCAGCAATTGCAAAGCTTATTACGATCCCAATTACAAAAAAACAGCTTGATTCTGCAGAAAAGATGAAGGTATTCCAGGAAAAATCAGCGCAAATTAGAAAAAAATATGGAAAAAATAAAGAGAAAATGAATGAAGAATTGGCTAAATTAAGTGCCAAATATATGCCTGCGCAGCTGGGAGGATGTTTGCCACTAATTATTTCTTTGATACTTTTGTTCCAAATTCGTGGGGTGGTAATCGATTTGGTTAACCAAGGATATCATTCGTTTAATGAAGTTGCATATGTAGAAAGTCTAAAGAAAGAGGAAGACTCTATTATGTACTCACCGGAAGAGGAGTTTGAACCAGGTGAATATACTCTAGAGATTAAAGCAGAGGCAAGTAATGGCGTTGAATTTGATAAAACATATACATTCGAAATAGTAAACGATGTTGATGAGCGACTTCAGGAATTAGAGATAATCGAGAAAGAAAAGAGTGAGGAAGAGCGAGTAACTGAGATGGAGGAGCAGGCAGACATGAATGATGCAAACAGGGCAACTGATGTTGCGGTATTCCTCCCATTATTAGAGAGTGAAGAAGAAAATATTCAAACAGTGACATTAAGTAGGTTCTTGTTGGTATTCCCTGCAGAGCGAGCAGAATTTAATTTGTTGACTGATAGAACACCTTTATTTGAAGTATTTATTCGTCCACCTTCACGAGAAAGTATTACTTCTGTAGAAATGCTTTTGAATGGGGAAGATGTCACAGAAAAAGCAACGGTAACCCAAGGTGATGAAATCAATTTGAATTTCTGGGGTATGAATTTATCTCGAGTAGGTGTAGATTTTTACGGAGATTGGGTAGCATTTACACCATATCTTGTTCTTGCATTTGGGGTAGCATTGACACAATATTTGATTACAAAGGTTCAAATGAGTGTTCAAGAAGGGCAAAAAAGTAAAAAAACTGAAGAAAAAAAGAAGAAAAAAAATACACCTGAAGAACCAGATTTCTCTGAAATTATGCAACAGTCAACCAAGCAAATGGTATATTTCATGCCTATTTTCACAGCTTTACTTTCGCTTGGAATAGTTGGGGGACGTGGAAATGGTACGAGTATTTTCCCTGCTGCTGTAAGTTTGTTTTGGACTGCACAGAACGGTTTTGTTATAATACAGCTTGTAATTTCCAGACGTGAAGAGGTAAAAGAGTGGCTGGTCAAAAAACTGACAAAGATACAACCACATACGTCTGAATTAAAATAAATTATCATTTCATTATTACATTATGACAACTGATTCCTTAAAGAATAAAGCAGAGCAATTAATGGGCGAATTCTTACAAGAGTTGGGCATTCCAGCTGAGGTATCAGTTGAGATAGTTGAACTAGAAGAAGATGATAAAGAAGGCTCTATACTAAAGATTCATTTGCAAGGTGATGAGCTTGGGGATTTAATTGGTTACCAAGGAAAGAATTTAGAAGCCTTACAAGTTTTATTTTCTATGGCATTTAATCAAGAAGACGAGGAATATACTAAAGTTGTTGTTGATGTAAATTCATATAGAAAGAAGCGAGAAGAGTATTTGGAATCAGTTGCAGAAAGAGCATTAATGGATGTTGCTCAATCAGGGCAATCAGTGGCACTTCCTCCAATGAAGCCAAGTGAAAGAAGGGTAATTCATGTAGTCTTGAAAAAGGATGAAACAGTTGAAACTTCAAGTGAGGGAGAAGAGCCAGAGCGGTATGTAGTTGTACACCCTAAAAAATAATTTTCACTACTGTCATACTTTATTTTACCTTATGATACAACGATGAAAATTGCGTTAAAAAAACGGGACGTGGTTGGTAAAAAAGTTAAAAGTCTTCGAGAAGAAAACTTATTACCAGCAAATATTTACGGACCAACTCGTGAATCAGTTAATATAGTTATTGATGCACAAAAATTTGCAAAATTATTTAAAAAGGTTGGATTCAGTTCCCTTGTGGATGCTGAGATCGAAGGTGAGAATGGGACACATAAAGTTATTATAAAAGATCTTCAACTGGATCCGGTGACTCATACAGCAAAGCATGTAAGCTTCTACCAAGTTGATATGACAAAAGAGATTACTGCAGATATTCCATTGCATGTTTCTGGAGTTTCACCAGCGGTAAAATCAAATATTGGACTATTGGTAACACCTATTTCAACGATTCCGGTACGATGTCTTCCAAAGGACTTGCCTTCAGAGTATGTACTTGAAGTTTCTGGGCTTGCTCAGGTTGGAGATTCAATTCGTGTAGCTGATATTGATCTAGGAGAGGGAGTGGAGCTTCCTACAGGGTATGCAGATTCGCAACCAGCAGTATTTATTGCTCCACCACAAAAGCAAGTAGTTGTTGAGACTACAGAGGAAGGTGAAGAAGGTGAAGAAGGAGAAGAGGGTGACTCAGAAGGTTCAGAGGGCGAGTCATCAGAGGAATAGGTTTGTAGTATAGGCTTTCGAAAATTTTTAAATCCCGTCAGTATGTAAGGTATTGGCGGGATTTTTATTGGCTAATTATATGTCTATTGGTAAACTATGGGCGCAAACTTATACAAAGAGCTTTTATGACAACACAAGAAGCGGAACATATACAATCAATTATTAATAATGCAAATTTACCACCGCAGGTGAGATCTCGACTCATGACAATGCTGGGAAGGGTAGATAATCTTATAAAAGGAGGGAATTATTCAGAATATGAACTCATTAGGCATTATGTTGAATGGACAACAAAGATCCCATTTGGAACACTTTCTCGAGATAATCTTAATCTTGAAGAAGTAAAGGGATCACTCGATAGTAAGCATTACGGTTTAGAAGATGTGAAGGCAAAAATCCTCGAGTACCTAGCGGTACTTTCGCTTAAAGCTAAAAATGCACACTCTCAATCTTCTGTGAGGGTTCCAATTCTTCTTTTTTTAGGAATTCAGGGTATTGGTAAGACAACCATGGCAAAATCAATTGCAGAGGCATTAGGGCGTGAATTTGTGCGTATATCTGTAGGTGGGATGACGAATGTACATGAAATACGTGGAAAAAGTAGTAATTTGGATGATGCAAGTCCAGGCCAAATTGTGAAGGCACTTATTTCAACCGGCACCATGAATCCAGTATTACTTCTTGATGAGTTGGATAAGGTAAGCACCTCAGGAGGTGCTGATAGAGATGTTATGGCAGCATTATTGGAAATTCTTGACCCCGAACAAAATGAATCGTTTGTAGATAGATATTTGGATTTCCCACTAGACATTTCTAAGTGTATGTTTATTCTGACAGCGAATAATGTAGGGGGGATAAGTACAGCATTGCTTGATCGAATAGAGATTGTTAGATTTACAAGTTATAACGATGAAGATAAGGAAAATATTGCTAGAAATTACTTACTCCCAAAGGTACGAAAAGAAACTGGTTTGAGTGAAGAGCAACTGGTTTTTAGAGATGATGTATGGAGCGTAATCATTCGACCGCTCGGGTTTGATGCGGGAATACGTGAACTTGAACGAACACTTAGAAATATCGCTCGAAAGGTCGCTAAGCAAATAGTTGATGGATCTGTTGAAGGTGCTGTAGTACTTACTCCGGATAATTTTAGACAGTATATACCTGATGATTTTGGGGTATATGCATAACTATTCTTTCGTATAGTTCTTATGGATATTTCAACATTCTCTAAAAAGAATGATTTGGTTCTCACGGCTGATGAGATAGCACTATGTGAAAAAGGTATTAAATTTATGCGTAATTCTCTAGATCGTCATCATGAGGAAACTCATATTTTCCGAATGCTGGATACATTTTTGATATTGGAACGGGAATATATGTCTGTAGATCATGCTGTCACGGTACTTTCTATATGTTGGCATGATGTATGGAAATCAAGACGCATATTCATTCCCAAAAAAGTACGATTTATGTTTGATCAAGTATTTGAAGGTATTGGGTCGGCAATTATATTCTTCAAAAACAGTAAGGGGATTAGCTTAAGGAAACGTTTTAAATCTGCAATAGCTATCTTATTGCATGTACGTTTGGATGTAGTTTTACCAAGAAGTTTACGAAAAATCTATGCTGCACTATTTCTATCCCAGGAGGCTAGGCTTTTGCAGGATTTAGATGCATTAGAGTCATGTAACCTTGAATTTCTCGAGAATTTTAAGAAGGTCTATACTCCTCGATTTAAGAAATATCCCGAATTTTTAGATATTTGGAATGATTATTACTACAAAGGGTTTAGGAATATGAAGGAAACGGTATTTTATTCAAAATCAGCAAAAAGAATATTTAGAGATCAGATCGATAAGTTTCAGACGGAGGCTGAGCAATATTTGAAGGGGGTTGGGGAGTAGTGGTAGTTATTAAAAAGCAGGTGTAAGATCACACCTGCTTTTTTCGAAAATTTATTATTGTGTCTATCGGGCCTCCTGCCATTCGTTATCTTTTTCCATTGCATCTTCTATTGCATTTCTTACGATTTGGGCTTTGTGCATTCTGCGATTATCAGATGCCCATTCTAGGTATTGATCGATTTCTGGTGGGATGATAAGAATGAACTTGGTGTCTAGCTTCTTTTTTGAGTCAGTAATGAATTTTTTAATTGTTGATTCAACAGACTTTTCATTATATTTTGCATAGGTTATCGCTTTCGAATTCTGACGCATTGGGTGTGGTGTCACCTTTTCTTCTGCTATATTATCAGACTCACTTTTGATTAGTACGAGTACTTGTTTTTTAAGAGAGACTGCTTTTGCAATGTCATAACCTAAGCCTGCGCTGGGGTTAGATCCTTCGGCGATCAAGACGTCACACTCTTTCATAACCCTCTCCGCCTTACTTAAAAGTTTACTTACATCATTATAATCTCCTTCATTCTTTACATCTGTTATTGAGCTTACTTCACCATTATTTAGCTTTCGGATTATATCTTTTATATAAGAGAATTCATCTTTATGTTCTTGATAAAACGAAGAAGAGCTTGCAAAGTATATTTTCATGATAGTTATGGTTATATATATGATTGGATTATATATAGAAATGGTCTAAATAAGCAAGTTAATAACTAGCTACCTCTTTATGGGTAAGGAATTCCTCTATTAATCTGAACATGATTTGGTCAGATTTGCCAGATTTGCATGATTTTGCATGGACTTGTCTTGGTGACTTACCAACTAGTAAGGAAATTACTGAACCACAATCTTCAAGTTTTTCTGGATGCCCATAATGATCGAGCATTGCTAATTCTTTATATTTTTCAATCTTGCAAAAATTTTTGAAAGAAATAGGGCGAGGTAAAATTGTTTGTGATGTTACTTTTAAATTCCTATTGTTGAAATTACTACTGCTTTGAATAATTTCTGTTAATTCAGATTTATTAAATATATGTTGATGCCCAATTAATATATCCTCTTTACTAATTCTTGTATCGTTGTTTCTTCCACCTGCACCTATTAATGACTCAAATTTTCTGTGAAATGCTTCGTAATTTGGTACTATTATTGAGATTAAGCCATCTTCAGATAAGAGGTTGATACATTCGTCAAGTATAGTCTGTATTTGTTCAAGTTCGCAATGTTCGAGTACAAAGTGTAAAAGGATAAGGTCAAATTTCTCTTGTAAGTCTGTTTGTTTTCGGTTTAACTCTTTACGTATGAGCTCTATTTTTAAATTCTTTGCAATCTTCTCGGTTTTCTTTGTAATTAATCCAGGCTCCAATGCTGTAATTCTACTTTTAGGGTTTAGGGATCTCAGCATGGCGGATCCAATTAGCGTTCCAGAACCTACGTCAAGTATGTTGTTGAAACTGTTTTTCTTGAGTATTCCTTGGTGTCTTAGACAGGATTCCCTTTCAATTTGTCTAAGTATTGCTTGGTAGGTTTCTTCATTATTTATATTTTGCAGGGCAGGTGAAAGTATAACTTTACCCTCATTGATTTCTACATTCAATTCACCATTCTCATTTATTGCTAAACCATTTATCTGTTCTAATTTTGCATCTGAACAATAAAGTACGATATCTTTGATATGTTGATCGAATGATCTTGATTTAGATGCTCGTTCAATAAGTTCCTGAAATTTATCGTCCTCTGTCAGAAATTTCAATAATGCGTTATTTTGAAGGATATATTTAATATTTGCTACCTCTTCATTTCCTTTGACTAATTTTAGGATTTGAAGGAGTGTCTTTTTTGCAAAAACAATAGTCATAACCTTGGTGAAATATCTTATAGTAAATTATATCACTATGAGATATAGGGATACAAGTTATATATACCTTTTATATCACAAGTGATTGATATAGTCCATCGGTACTAAAGCCTCTCCCTTTATAATACTCACGGGTTCCTATCGCAGAAATTACTGCTAACTTTTTATACCCAGCCTCTTTACTAAGTTCTTTTGCTTTTTCTATAAGTTTTGTCCCAAGTCCACTATGTTGTGCCTTTCCATCTTTCTTCTTCCCTAGATTAACAGCATTTCCATAGACATGAATTTCGCGAATCACCGCCGCGCCAGAAAGCTCTGGAATAAAGCTGTGGGTGTCTATTGGTGACGTATTATTTGGGTTTTGAGGCAGTGATAGCCGAAGAAAACCAACTATTTTATTACTTTTTGTAATGTATTGCAAGAATTTTTCTCTCCCAACGAGCGTTTCGTACGTTATTATTGATAATGAGAGTTCCTCAGGATCAATTTTTTCATGCTTAATCTCACGTGAACGTATATCAAGGCGCGCATCACCAGCTTTATCTATAGTTTGCTCTGCTATTTGCCTGAAATTAGAAGTGGTATTTCCATCAACAATATCATCTGATGAGAATTCTCGTACAACTCTCGTTAATCGGCAGTACTCAGGTGTTGCTTTTATTGTTTCCGTAAGAAGTGTAAGCATTTGGTCATGATTGTATGGTTTCCATTCTCCTCGTTCGTAGTAGTCCATTAGATCAGCCGTTTCGATGAGTGAACACGGGTAAATTTTCAATTCATCTGGTCTAAAAGCTGGATCTTCGAATAATTTGTGATAGTCAGTGATATCTTGTTCTAAAGTAGATCCATAGAGATTTGCCATCCAGTGCGCATGGATTTTTAGCCCTGCCTGTCGTAGTAGTTTAATTGCCTCTATGGAAGCTTGTACATCATGTCCCCGTTTATTTTTTTCTAATACATTATCTTGTAAACTTTGGAGTCCAATTTGAGTTTTTGTACAACCCAATTTTCTTATCCTAATAACTTCTTCTGGGGAAATATTATCAGGACGGGTTTCAATTACTAGGCCAACATTCCTACATTTATTGTGTACGTTTCTTTCGTGTTCGCTAAATAGTTCATCCCACTGAGCTGTTTCAGATTTATCGAACAGTTTCATATTTGAACGACGACTAATCTTCGAGATTACTTTATTGTACGACTCAGAACGTATCTTTTTTGCATCGAAATCATCCTGCTTAAACTCTAAGTTTTGTGCACGTTCCTCTGTTTCATTCGTATTATCAATCCCGTCTCCAAAGTCATTGAGGGCTTCAAAGCAGCGTTTAATAAACCAAATTTGGTATGGTTCCGGATAGTATGACCACGTTCCTCCAAGGATTATTAATTCTACTTTTTGAGTTGGATGTCCTATATTTCGTAATGCTTGTAATCTCCTGTAGGTTTGTAGATACGGGTCAAATTTATTACGTTCGGCTCGCTGGGCTCCTGGTTCATCTGCCAAGTAGCTTTTTGGCATTCGGATGTCATTAGGACAAAAAATGCATTTACCAGGACATGGAAAAGGTTTTGTAAGTACTGTTACGGTAGTAACACCAGATTGTGTTCGAACAGGCTTCATTTGAATTTTGGCAAGAATGCTATCGTCGTGGGGGATATACTCAGAACCTTCTTTGAGTAATGCTTTATACCCAACAACAAGATTTGTTTTTGAAAACATCTTGTTTCCATCTTTCGGATAGCGACCAAGTATCTGGCGAAATTTCTTCCATGTGAGCTGTTCTTCTTCATCTACTTCATTAAGAATACTAATTAATTCTGGCTTATATTTTGTATAATCAAACTTATATGACATTAGAATTTGTTTTGTGATAAGTACCTTAGTTCTGGGTCAGAATCAGATAGGTACATATAGGACTTTTTGATATTTAAACTAGTTTTACGGAATAAAACGTAAATTGCATAATGAATCAATCAACAATAAAAAAACTCATTGAAATCAATAGGGTATTTTACCAGACGGTAGGTACATATTTTGATTCTTCGCGAAATTATTTCTGGCCTGGATGGGAGAAAATTATTCCTCATATCAGTGAATTGTCTAGCTCACTTGATAGGCCGATGAGGGTATTGGATATTGGCTGTGGTAATGCGCGATTCTTGGAATTCATTGCAAAGCGATTTTCTGGTATAGGGTTTAGCTATGCGGGAATTGATTTTAGTCATGAGCTATTAAGTAAAGCAGAGGAACGGTGTAAGAATTATATGGATAGTAGTATCTGTAATTTATATGAAATAGATATACTTACAGATTCGTGGGAAAAGGCCTTTACTGAGGAGAAGTTTGATCTTATTGTATTATTTGGGGTAATGCATCATGTCCCGTCATTTGAAAATAGAAGATTATTACTTTCCAGAATAAAGAATTTATTGTCTCCAGAGGGAATATTAGTAGTGACTCACTGGAGGTATGGTGATTCCGACCGATTGAAACGACGAATTGTGAATCCATTCACTAAAGAGGGGAGTGAAGTATTTAAGGAATTAGGCATTGCTATTGACGATCTTGAGCAGAATGATAATATTCTTGATTGGAATAGAGGGATTAAGGGCTATAGGTATAGTCACTTTGTGGATAACCAAGAATCGCAGGAATTTATTGATGAGCTCAATATGCCTGTTTTATCTAGGTTTTTGGAGGATGGGAAAGAGCGAAATGTGAATGAATATGTTGTACTTAAAAATAGTGGATAAGTATGTGTATAGTTTGTTGATAAGGAATGAAAAGAGTTAAGGTTTTGTTTCGGTTTTGGCGTTTTGATACTACAGTGTAGGGATTTGGCATAATTGATAATAAGTCAATAGTTTACCCTCTAAAAATTTTCTGCTATCTTAATCATAGTTTTACTGCCTTAAACTTGAAAAAGAGAAGGAGCTAGTGCCGGCAAAACCATCTCAGTCCTGATGGAGGCATAAAACTAGCCCTTCTCCCTTTTTTCATAGTCCCTTGGACTATTTCTCCGATTATACCGTATTCTGTTAGTATCTTAATTATTTCACCTGTGTTCTTTTTTCACTTATAGAAATAACATACTATATATTCACCGAATTCGACTCTATTTGCTTCACATCCTTTGTATAAATTAGTATAGTTTATATAGCTTATTGTCTAGGTCTGTTTATATATCCAATCGTGGTGATTTAATGAGATCGAGCATAGACAATAGGTACGTTTCGAACTAAATTCGAATATACAAAAATAATGTCTAAAAAATCTAAAATTGTAGTTGTTGTATTATTTGTTTTAACGCTAGCTCTTGCAGGAGCAGCTATTTTTGTTTCTAACTCGCTCGACAGTGTTTCTGATATAAATCCCGATGATAGTTCCGCAGCTGGACCGTGTCGAATTGCTGGTGCTTCTGGAGTTGGTCAAGGATGTAGTGTAGTAGAGCAATATAATAAGCAATGCGTGAATGGTACCCAAATATATGATCAACATACTTGTGTGGGAATAGGATGCTCTGATAATGGATCTGATTGTTGTGGAGAGTGGCAAAATGAGCAAACTGGATTAACAGGGGGAACCTGTTCAACTACTGGGGGAGGATCTAGTTCTGGATCAGGTGGATCAAGTAGTAGTGGAGGATCTGGGGGACCCTCAACTTGTACTGACCCACAATGTGGACAATCATGTACCGATAGCGGAGTTTGGGCACAGACTGGTAAAGCAGCTGGAGAATTGTGTTGTGGTGGGGGAACCCTTGAATGTTCATCTGGAATTTGTAACGCAAACCCGAATACAATTGGCGTCTGTGAACCTGCTGGTGCTTGCTCAGTCCCTTGTCAAGGTGGTCCGAGTGCAATTTATGCTTTCCAGAGTTGCCCTACGAACTTTTGTGCAGATGGTTTGGCAGGTGGATGTGCTGAAGCAGCTATAAATCTTGGATGTTATCAAACGACTTTCGAATGTGTTGTTGGAGGGTCATGTGGTGATCGACCTGGGTGTCAGGATTGTCCTGCGCCTGGTGTGTGTTCAGACTCAAATGGAGATGGTTTAGGGGTTTGTGTTGGATCTGAGTATAACTGCTCGGAATGGGTTAAGTTCACTTGTCCAGGTGACTTAAGTGGTCAAAATTGTACATTAAATCGTGAAGTATGTCCGAATGGACAACCATGCGAGTTTACGCAGCCATTCTGTGGATCTCAGCAGATTGATTGTAATATTGGAGATGCTCCACCAATGGGACTCATAAGTAATGATTGTGGTGGTGATGCCGGAGGTGGTACTCCAGGTGGACCAGGTGATGATGGTGGTGGAGATGGTATTGCAGATACAATAAATCTTTCAGGTAATGTCATTTGTGACGATGGAACTGCCGTACAGGGAGCAAATATTCTAATAGTAAACCAAAGCCAGAATTTATCAACTGATAGTGCTGGGAACTTTTCAACAACAGTACCTGAGGGGGCTGGTATTGCGGTTCGAATTACCTCATTACCAGGAGACTTAGCAGGTAATGCATACACAGCAGTTAACTGTACACCGGGCGTTGGGTACAACCAGTGTCAAGCATGTGGTGGCGGAACTACCAGCTATGAAATGTGTCTAAACTTGAACAACAGCATTTCAGGGTTGAATTTCGTTGTACAAGACTGTGCTCCTGAGGAAGCACCAAGGTGTGGAGATGGAACATGTAATGGATCAGGTGAAATGTGCGATGGAAGTGATCAATGTGTCGGAAATGGAATTCTTTCAGCAGGTGAATGTAGAGCTCCTGGTAGTACAAATGAATGTACTTATTGTGGAGATGGAATCGTTCAAGAAAGCGCTAACGAAGAGTGTGATGATGGTAACTCGATTAATGACGATTCTTGCGATAATAGTTGTAGATTCGTAGCAATTACCCCGGAGTGTGGTGATGATGCATGTGATGCAGGAGAAACATGTGATGGTACAGCACAATGTTCAGGAGGTGGAGTGTTTACACCAGGCGAATGTCGATCTTCTTGTACCTACTGTGGTGATGGAGTTGTACAAACTGGAGAAGCATGTGATGACGGAAATACTATTGATGATGATGATTGTAGTAATTCGTGTACAGTGCCAACAGTAGTAACACAAGTTTGTGGTGATGGAATACTTCAACCAGGAGAAGAATGTGATTCAGCAATGCAAGGATCATGTGGGCCAGGTGCAACATGTAACCCAAATGGTTGTGTATGTGAACCAATAGTACCAGGATTATGCGGATCAGCATGTACAAATGATTTTGAATGTCCTGTTGATAATGTGTGTTATGGCGGAACATGTATGCTTGCACAATGTGGACCTGGATTTGCAGGTGTTCTTTCTGGACCAGTTTCAGGAGGAGTTGCAGGATCATCATATATTTGTACAAATAACGGATGTGACATAGTGGTATGTGGAGATACATGTGGAGCAGGAGGGCAGTGTCCAACTGGACTTACCTGTGGACCAGGTGATGTCTGTATGATTCCATACTGTGTAAATGGAAACTGTGCAGATGTATGTGAATTACCTCCAACAGCATTGTTTGGAGAAGAATTAGACATGCTTATATTTGCAGCACTACTTATTATTCTTGGAATATTAGCTCATAGATTTGATATTGGGTATAAATTCCTGGAAAGTGTAGATACCTTCCAAGCAACGAAGTTTGGTAGTGTAGTATGCAGTATTGTAGGTGTAAATATTGTTCGACGATTACTAGACACCTACCAAAGAGTAGTAAACAGAGATGGCTATGAAGAGAAGTCAAAGAAGAATTTTGAAGATAAATTCGATGAATAATATTAATAATTAGTATTCTGATCAAACCTAATATATGAGACGAAAAACCCGAAATACAATATTGGCACTTTTTAGCTTAACGTTGGTTTTGGGGGTAACTGCTATTTTTATTGGATTAAATCTTCAACAACAACAAGATTTAACACCAGATAGTAGTTTCGCAGCAGCATGTCCAGGAGATGACCGTTTTAATTCTACTGATGAATGTGAAGCTTCGTGTGAAGCAGGATGTGTAGGCACAGAGTTTCAAGAAACTTGTATAGCAGGATGTCCTGCCGCATGTGCTGAACTATGTGATGATGATGGAGATGATACAGGAATTTGTCAGTCAGACCAAGGGGCAGCAGGACAATCATGTTGTCCAGGAGAAATTTGTAGAGATGGTTTAAGTTGTCAGGGAGGAATTTGTCAGGGAACTGGAGGAGGATCAGGAGGTAGTGGGTCTGGTGGAACTGGAGTAGATCCCAACGATTGCCCTATTCTCGAAACATATCCGAGTGAACCAAAACCAAGAGGTTATTGTGCAGATTGTGGAGGATTTTGTATTGATGACTCCACTGTGGGTGGTTGTGTTGGTGAAGTACAAAGACGAATAGATGCAGGAACATGTGATGGAGGTGCAGTAATTAATAATTGTACGAGAGGGTGTACAGGTGGAAATTGTACTGAGGGAATTTGTCCAACGGGGCCTGGAAATGATGGTTGTACATGTATAAATCCTGATGCTGGATCAGATTGTCAGGATACACTTTATTATTGCCCAGGTGTATTTGAATTCTTGCCACAAGGTTGTCAACAGGCTTATAGAACTCCAGCTACTGGTTTGGATGCGAGCTTTTGTGGGTTACAGCAATTTGATGAGTGTAATGGTGAATTTACTTCAGCAATTGATCAGTCAGGTTGTGAAGAACCTGGTAGTTCAGGCGGTGGAGGAACTGGTGGTACACCAACCCCTACACCGACTCCAACGCCCACCCCAACTCCTGGAGTATGTGGTGATGGTGTATGTAATACAGGAGAGGCATGCGATGTAAATGCACAGTGTAGTGGGGGTGGGATTCTTTCTTCCGGAGAATGTAGAGCTGATTGTACTTATTGTGGAGATGGAATCATTCAATCAGGAGAACAGTGTGATGATGGAAATGCTAATGATTTTGATGGATGTTCAAATGCCTGTACACTCCCCCCACCTTCAGTATGTGGAGATGGTGTTTTAGAACCTGGAGAAGAGTGTGATGCAAGTATTCCTAATGCATGTGGACCAGGTGCAACATGTAACCCGATTGAGTGTGTATGTACTCCAGTTGAGCCAGGGCTATGCGGATCAGCATGTACAAATGATTTCGAATGTCCAGTTGATAATATTTGTTATAACGGTACGTGTAGATTAACAGTCTGTGCACCAGGAGGAATTAACTCACCAGTTTCTAATCCTGTTGGTCCTCTTCAACCTCAAGAAGTATGTACAAACAATGGATGTGATGTCGTAGTGTGTGGAACCTCATGTGGGGCAGGAGGACAGTGTCCATCTGGACTTACCTG
>JAGQLH010000130.1 GCA_020429465.1 Candidatus Dojkabacteria bacterium
ATATTGATTAGAGTCCGAGGGCGGTATGCCATCATTTAAAGTAGTAATGAAATTTTCAGGTAGGGAGAATCTTGTATTATTAAAATATCCTTCATTAAATAGTTCCACTGCAATGTTTTCGTATTGTCTTGCTTGAACTATTTCTTCTACAACAAGAGCAAGTACTACTAGAGAGTCCTTTCCAGCTCCTGAAAAAGCTACTCCATCGACTTGAATTTTTTCGTTTTTAACTGTCATTGGAGTTGTACCAAGACTACAGTTTCTACTTTCAAGTAACTTGTCGACCTCGTCTCCAGAATAGATATTTAAGTTATCCAAGTAATTTCGGATATCTGTTTCTCCCATCTCTGTTAGGACATCAGAAACCCATTTTCCTCCATTGCTCTTAGCAGTAAATGCTTCTCGTATAGCATTCTCATAGATACTATTAAAATTTAATTTATCTAGGTTTTTCCAACTGCTTGGTGAAATCTTCAATTCTGAAAGTTTGATATTGTAGTCATACTGTATCGACTCAGTCGAACTTTTGTCATTAAGAGATTCTTCGGGTGGCAATGGAATAATAATCTCTTTTATATCTTCTGTTTTTGTAGGTGATTTAATATTTTTATTAGATATATCTACATAATTTACATATAGATCCCACCAATTTGAGATTTTGTCTCCGCTTAAATCTATAAGCTTGCTGTCTTTCCCCGGCATATGTCCAAACCACCATTTAAGATATCCCTCGTGTGTACAGTTCCAGGCTTTGCAGTTTAACTTTGTTTTCAGACCACTATGTAATGGGTTCCAATCTTTACAATCTGTTTCTACATATTTTAAATTTTCATAATCATAATGCTGTTCAGCATTAGGGGGGAAATGAACATTTCCACAACCAATAACTTCTTGATCAGGTAGACCAATATTAATTGAAGAATCAACTTCATATCTACTTGATAGAGTATCAAATTCTGCATATTCTTTAGGAGTCAAGTCTTCTAAGACATTTTCCATTCTATGAGCAAAACTATGGAGTGCTTGATCTGGCGGGACATCAAAATTAAGTCCGTGGATAAAGAAATCTTTATTACATGAAGATCTTACTTCACTTACTCCACCACTAAATGAAGGATATGCTGTGTCATCATTTGTGACTAATGTGGTCTCCCACAACCCACCATACCCAAAAGTGAAAACCCATACTTCGTCAATTTCACCAGAATTAATCCTGCTGCAGATGGCAGGGTTTTCACCTACTAAATTTTGATAGCTTGCAGTACCGCTACCCCAGCAATCAGTTGAAGACCAGTCCGACTCTGTCCAGTTACCAGATAAAACTTGTTGTAAATACTGATCACAATTAGTTCCTTTTTGGCTCAATAATCTCTTTGACTCAATAATATCAATTATATTTACATTTAAATTTTTTCCTTTTGTTGGAGAATTAGAACTAATTGATGCCTCTTCAAGTAGATTAACAGTATCTTCTACAAGTAAAAACGGGTCATCACGATATCCAATACTTAGAGCGTAATCAGGAAGACCATCGTAAATTAATACAAGCACATTCATATCTAAACCTTCATTGCTATCAGCAGGAGTTGTATTAATTGGTGAGCATTTTACATTTGGTATTGAAAATGATTGATCTGTTGGTGTTGAGTTATACACCTTAGAGATATATCCGGCTGTTTTGTTTACAGCTTCAGCACTATCGACGGTCTCACAATTTACAGATGAAGATGGATAGTTAAGTATCCATGAAAATTTAAAATTATCCTGTTTTATACTTGAGACAGAAATTCTTTTATCTACGCTATTATTACCAAGTATTTGATAGTTTGGAATTTGGAAGCAAGAAGTATTTTCACTTGTATTAATGCAGTATGATAGGTTAACTTTTTGCCTCTCCTCGGAATTCAGCTCTGATATATCTAGATTCTTGAATTCGACGTTGAATATATTTTGTACTACTTCTTCGTCTTTTTTTTCAACACTTGAACTTAAAAGTGGGTTCTCAATACTTTCTAGCCAGTTTTTTTCGTTAAGACAATTTGGATTTTTTTGAACGTAAGATTCACTTACTAGACCATTTTCATTACAACGAGTAACCCATTCTTTAGCTTCATTCTCTTCCGTATCTCCTGGTACACAAACTGTTTTATAATCTTTCCAATTGCATTTATCTCCGATCTCCATTCCTAAATATAAATCTCCACTATCAGTATTAATATACGTACAAAGCAGATCATAGTTTGAAATTGTTTGTGAATCAGTGTTAACTTGATTCTGACATGCTTCATTGAGTCCTCCGCAGTTATTTTCACAGCATTCACACCAGCTAGCTGTACCTCGGATTCCAAAGTCGTATCCGACGTTTCCATTTACACATTTAGTAGAACATACATCAGAACTTAAAGAATTGGCGCTTAAAACAGTTTCATTATTGTTCAAATTTAGATAAATATCAGGCAAAGGTT
>JAGQLH010000131.1 GCA_020429465.1 Candidatus Dojkabacteria bacterium
TAAATTTCTGGCAGTTTATCATCAAAATGAGCATCAATGACTACTCCGATGATTTGTGTTATTTTTCCTATATTCTTACTCATAGTGGGTTGTAGTTAAAATAGTAGTATGTGTATAAATTAATTTAATGCTCCAGCTCCCCCTACAATTTCTGAAATTTCCTGGGTAATTGCTGCTTGTCGAGCCTTGTTAAATTCTAGTGTTAAATCATCAATTAAATCTCCAGCTGCATCACTTGCACTTTTCATAGCAATCATTCTGCTACTATGTTCACTTGCTGCAGATTCAAGTATAGACTGATATACTTGCATTTCAAGAACTCGAGGTATTACATAGCTGAGTACACTTGAGCGCATTGGTTCTAGAAGATATTCTCTATTCTGAAAAGTTGGAACTTCAACGTCAACATTATCACTATCTTGTCCTGCAGAATCAATCATCTGTTGAGCGACTTCCTGTGATACGGGGAGGATCTGTCGTGCTTCTGTTGTTTGTGAAAGTGCAGATACGTAGTTTGTGTAGATTACAAAGACTTGATCATACTTTTTGGAAAGGAATCCATCAGTTATCATCTTGGTTATAGGCATAACTTCTTCATAGGTAGGATTTTCAGCCATTTTTTCATAGAGAGCAGTAACTGGTAACCCAATTCTTCTGGATGCTTCAGCAGCTTTTTTTCCAATGGCGATAATATCTATTCCTGGTTTATCTGCAGGCTCATTATTTTCAAAGTCGGTTATTGAGACTCCAGAATATGCCTCAGTTATTGATTCATAGAACGAAGTTAATTTTTGAGCTACTGAAGAGTTAAAGCTTCCACACAAACCTCGATTAGAACTAATCGTAAGTACTAGAATGTTCTTAACAGGTCGCTCTTCGAGTAAAGGATGTGCTATATTCTCACTTTCTGCGAGATTAGTAAGCAAATCATTTACCATGGTTGCGTATGTTCGTGTATTAAGTGCAGCTTCTACTGCTCTTCTCATCTTTGCAGCAGATACCATCTGCATAGCACGAGTTATCTTTTTCGTGTTCTTGATAGATTTTATTCTTCCTTTTATAACCTTGGTATTTATTGCCATGAGTAAAAATGTTTTATTACTTTAATAATGCTATTGTTCGCTTTGTGTTTCTTCAGTTTCTTCTTTTTTTGCAAATTTTGATTGAGCTACAAATTCATCTAGTGCGATTTTCATAGAGTCTTCTAAATCATCAGACCATTGTCCAGATTTTATATCACTCATTAGCTTGCTTTTGTTATTTTCTAAGAATGTAAACAACTCTGTCTCTGCTGGTTTACACTCTTCAATTGCGATGGTATCGAAATAACCTTTTGAAACTGCATAAATTGAGATAACCTGTTTATCTATACTTAAAGGAGCATATTGTGTCTGCTTCAATAATTCTGTGACTCGTCGACCTCTGTCAATACTTCTCTTTGTGTCTTCATCGAGATCACTAGAAAATTGCGCAAATGCTTCAAGTTCTCTGAATTGTGCAAGATCCAGCTTCATACTTCCCGCTACTTTCTTCATTGGTTTTATTTGTGCTGCACTACCTACACGAGATACTGATGCTCCAACATTTACCGCTGGTCGAATTCCTTTATAGAATAAGTCAGATTCCAAGAAAATTTGTCCATCTGTAATTGAAATTACATTTGTTGGAATGTAAGCGCTTAAGTCTCCTGCTTGGGTTTCAATGATTGGTAATGCGGTAATCGATCCTCCACCATGTTTATCGTTTAGTTTAACCGCTCGTTCAAGTAGTCGAGAGTGAAGATAGAATACATCTCCAGGATACGCCTCACGTCCTGGTGGGCGTCTTAGAAGAAGTGATAATTCACGATATGCTACAGCTTGTTTGGTCAAATCATCGTATACAATAAGAACATCTTCTCCACGTTCTGCAAAATATTCTGCTAATGCGACACCTGCATATGGTGCAAGATATAACATAGGTGCTGGTTCTGATGCTCCTGCGGTTACAACAGTTGTGTATTCCATAGCCCCATGTTCTTCGAGTTTAGCTACTGTTCGTGCCACTTTGGAATCTTTCTGACCAATTGCAACATAAATACATTTCATATTTTGACCTTTTTGGTTGATGATTGTATCGATTGCAATTGCTGATTTTCCAGTCTGTCTATCTCCAAGGATAAGCTCACGTTGTCCTCGACCTACTGGGATTAGAGCATCGATTGCTTTTATTCCTGTTTGCAGTGGTGTGTCTACTGGTTGTCTCGTAATTACCCCAGGTGCCACACGCTCTACTGGATACATTTCTTTCGTAACGATAGGGTCTCCGCCGTCTACTGCCTGTCCAATAGCATTTACAACTCTCCCAATTAATTCAGGGCCTACGGGCACTGACATAATTTGTTTTGTTCGTTTTACAATATCTCCTTCTTTAATGTGTTTAAACTCTCCAAG
>JAGQLH010000132.1 GCA_020429465.1 Candidatus Dojkabacteria bacterium
CTCTTACCTTTACTGTAAATTCTGGGACTGGTTCAAGTGTTCGTGTAGACAATGCAAATTATTTTACAGATGGATTTGGTGTTCAAGACGGTGATATGGTCTCAATTGACGGCCTAACCGCTAGGGTGATTGGGGTTAATTATGAAACAGAAACGCTGACGCTAGACAGGACAATTTCCTGGTCGCAAGGTGCAGAAGTTACCTATCCGTATAGTGGAAATGCACCAGATATTGGTGCATGTGAGTATAAAACGGTGTCGAGTCCAACTCCAACTCCAACTCTGACTGCTACTCCATCTGCAACACCGACGCCAACCGTTACTCCAACTAGTGAACCGTCGATAACTCCTGGACCAACATCCACTCCAACGGTAACACCTACAAACACAGCAACTCCAAGTCCAAGCGCAACGTCTACACCGAGTTCAAGTGGTTCAGCTTCATCTGGAAGTAGTAGCTCGGGAAGTGGTTCCTCTGGGGGTTCTGGTTCAGAAACAATTCCATTGAGTGCAGGTATTGTTCCTTTTACCGATGTTGCAAATACAACTTTTGAGACATATATTGATTCTTTGTATGAACGGGGGATTATAAATGGATATAACGATAAAACATTTAGGCCGGATACTTATGTTTCTCGTGGTGAGATGTCGAAGTTTATAGTAAATGCTTTTGAGATAGCACTTGATACTTCTGGGGAAAATTTCAAAGACGTAGATCAAAACAATATATTTTGGGTTTATATTCAGACAATGAAAAATAATGCTATCACTTCAGGATATCCTAACGGTACTTACAGACCCAATCAATCCGTTACACGAGGTGAGGCTACAAAATTTGTTGTTCTTGCACTACAGACAAAAGGAGTTTCTGTCTTATTAGATACTAATTCTATATTTCTTGATACAGAGAATCATACATTTCAGCCCTATATCTCATTTTTAGCCCAGTATAGACCTGGTGATGAATATATAATACAAGGATATGGCAATGGGGATTTTGGGCCTGATGATCCAACCACCCGGGGAGCGATGGCAAAGATTATACACAGCAGTTCAGCGAAATTTGCTCCAGGTAATGTATTGGGGATCTTAGATGCGAATGGACCTAGTACGTATACCCAGAAAAGTTTAGGTACTACATTTGTCCCACAATTATTTGTACTTGCTGTCGTAATTGGTACAGGTATACTAAGCGTGGGTTATAATAGTTATAAGTCACATTACATATAATTTAATATAGAATGAAAATCTATACAAAAACTGGAGATAGAGGTGAAACAGCACTGTTTGGTGGTAATAGGATAGCAAAAAATTCTCTTAGAATTACTGCTATTGGTCATGTAGATGAGCTAAACTCTACACTTGGTATTGTTATTAGTGAGTTAAATCAAGAAACTTCATCAGATCTCATAAAATTACTCTTAAGAGTACAATCTGATCTCTTACGAGTTGGGGCGGATCTTGCGACTCCACTTTCAGCTATCAAGATGTATCAGGAACAAGTTAATCGTATCGATAAGGATGATGTCGTGAAGTTAGAGAAGGAAATTGATATATGGGATAAATCTCTCCCAAAACTTACACAGTTTATTTTACCTGGTGGAACTGAAGCTGCTTCTCATACTCACCAAGCACGTTCTGTGTGTAGAAGAGCTGAACGTAAAATCGTTGAGTTAAGTCTACAAGAAGAAGTAAATTCTGATCTGTTAAAATTTGTTAATAGGCTTTCAGATTGGCTATTTGTCCTTGGTAGATTTATTAATCAAAGTGAAAACATTGGTGATACATTTGCAGTAGAAAAAAACTAGCATCCTGGTATTGCTTTTTGGCATATACGTGCCGGACAGTACTTTTGCCAAGTAGCTTGTGATTTCTCATCAATCCACCATCGAACCCCGCAATTTGGACAAGGTTCACTTAAATCTGGTTTGTCTTTCGTGCGAATCCCTAAAATGAGGCCTTCATTAAAGCTACTACCTCCATTTGCTACATTTGACCAACCAGAAGAAGAGCGAGCAATTCTTCCACCACAGAACAAAAATTCATATCCATACTGTTCTAGTAATTCTGACTGATTTTTTAAATCAAGTGACCTAAATTGATCGAGGCTAATTGAAGGAAGATTTAAATCTCTAAACTGCAGTCCAAAGGTTTCTTGGAGTAACAATTTCATATCAACTTGCATGGATTGTATAGTTTGAAATAGCACATCAAGGTTTTGTTCAAAACTAGGGATGTCATTTAGAAGAATGTTTTTTTGAGCATCAAGCACCAGATTACGTGTTTCTTGCCATATTTTTTGGGTATACTGCTTTTTGACCCAAGAAACATTATTTAAAACCTCATCTGACAAAGAAAT
>JAGQLH010000133.1 GCA_020429465.1 Candidatus Dojkabacteria bacterium
TGAAACCAGGGTTTGATACCTTCTTTATACTTTTCACAGGGGCGGCAGTCACTACTGGTGGCATCCTTTTAAAAAATCTTGAACTTACAAGAACTGGGGTGGGAATTGCAATGGGAGCTGCAGGTAATTATGCTGGATGGTATGTTGGGAGATAAATAATTCAAAAAAGTTTTTTCAAATTGATTTATAGGGTATAATTGTCATTCATTCTTTTGTTATAAAAGAATTACCTAAGAAAGTATGCCGCTGTGGCGGAATTGGTAGACGCGCTGGTCTTAGGAACCAGTTCCCATTGGGAGTGGAGGTTCGATTCCTCTCGGCGGCATATTCTTGAAATCACTCTCCTCATTTAGTTTGATGTTCTTCCATGTCAGAGTATGATCGTATAAAATCTCATTTTATAGTAGAAGATACTAATGCTGGGAAATTGGATTATGTTTTTCTTCCTGGTGCAAGAGAACTTTTTCTAGACGATGTTTCAACTGGTATAAATGCCGGAAAGATTGCATTTGGGGAGGTATTTTTCGAGTTTGGTGCGGGGTATGCACCATTTTCCTTTGAGATAGCTTCCTTAATGCCCTCAAGAAGTTTTATACATTACGTTTCAGATCCACGGTATAGTCAGAATTTACTGAATGCAGACGAGAATATTGTTAAAATTTTAACCCAGGGTATTCCTGAAGATCTGCACCAATTAGATCTGATACAAAAGAAAATGACCCTCATTTTCATGAATGTATTGAATTATATTGCAGTTGAAGATTTCTTAAACGCTTGCACGAATGAAAGCTCACAAACTGTGATAATTTTAAATTCGAATTCGACTTCGGGCGATTCACACCCAAGGCGTATTTTAAATGCTGACATAGAAAAAACTTTGTCACAAATAGGATACTCTGCTGTACTAGCCAGTTATGACTCTGACATTTTTTACGGTATTTTTCAAAGATAATAGATACTTCTTTTTCCTTTAAATAAAATCCATGTCATGTGAATCGGACCAAAATTACCAATCAACAGATGAGGAAGGATCATCTTCAGATGTTGTATATTCGAATAATCAAGATAGCCTTTTACTTGCAATGATACAGGCCTTTGAAGATAGAATACGGATGATTAAATACAGAAGGGGCCATAATGCAGGTGACCCAAATGACGAGCAACAAAATAAACAGGCTGGATGGTAAATTCGTTTAGTGGTATAATATACTATGGGATTTACTAAACAAGAGTTTTTAGAACAAGTAAACTTATTTCTTACCCTTTCACTTATATATTTTGTAGGGTATCTTGTCGTATTCCCCTTATTTCCTCAAGTTGCTTTTGCTTTTTCAGACAAAGAAAAGAATACTGTCGAAGCACAAATCGAATTAGATAAGAGCTTAGTGGAAGAATTTGATACAGATAATAATCCGATTGAGTCTCCAGACATGGTTATTTCAAATGAGCGAAGACTAATAATTCCTAGTATAGGTGTTGATGGTAAAGTGCTTGTTGGAGATTCGGCTGACTTACTTAATCATGGATTTTGGCATAGACCAAATACGAGTACCCCAGACAAAGGTGGTAACACTGTATTTACGGGACATAGATTCTTATATAAATCTGGACCTGAAACTTTCTATCATCTAGATAAGGTTGAAATTGGAGATTCGGCAACAGTTATTTGGAATGGTATTCGTTATGATTATGAAGTGTTTGATATTGTAGAAGTAACACCAGACATGATTGAAATTGAAGCTCCTACAGATGAACCAATTCTTACTTTTTATACGTGTACCCCACTATGGACAGCGGAAAAAAGACTCGTGGTTCGGGCAAGATTAGTGCAACAAGTATAATCATTTTTATCATTCTATTTGTGATGAATTTAATTGCTGTATGGCTGATTCTTACTGCAAATAGCAATTATCAGAGTGGGTTTATAGATGAGTTTTAGGTTCTCGACTCTGAGATAGCTGAGGGTGCCCCAGCGAAGTGTAGTGAGGTTACGTATACTGTAATAAAACTGTCTTAGAATCGTTGTATATACAATGATTTCCACTGCCCAAACTGGATTATTGTTACCTATTTATTATATAATTCCCATAGTTAACTCTATAAGTTATACATTATTATGAAAATTTCTTTACGAAAACTTTCACTGCCTTTTTTTATCATTACAACATTCTTGTATGCAATTATCTATTCATTTTTTGCTGTAAGTGCAATTACTAATAGTGAGGATGTTCAGGCACAAGTGGCTTGTCAAAATTGGGGAAGCTATGATGATAGTTCTGGTTGGTGTCAGGATGGATTAGGGTGCAGAAATAGGTTCTGTAATGATGACGGGACATGGAGAC
>JAGQLH010000134.1 GCA_020429465.1 Candidatus Dojkabacteria bacterium
CTGAAGACTAGTGTGGCGATGATGGCAATTATCATCGTCACCAAAGCTTCGGGATTTTTGTTTGGTGCTCTTGTTGCGCGTGAATTAGGTGCGTCGCGTGAGTCTGATCTGTTTTTTATTGCGAATACAATTCCCGAAATTTTGGGTAATTTTATTTTGATTGGACTTATAAGCGCTGCACTTGTTCCTATGCTTGTAAAAGCAAAAAGCAAAGATCATGAATCATTTCTATCACTCCTGAACTCATTACTCAATTTTCTGATGCTATTATTTATAGTAGTAGCAGTTGTATTCAGTATCTTTTCTGATGATATATTTCCATTTGTTTTAAATACACTTATTCGTTCTAAGTTCGAATTTTCTTCACTTGAGATCGAACGAGCAGCTGCAATGATGAGATTGTTGATGATTCCACAGATAATTTTGGGGGTTAGTGCCTTTTATTCGAGTTCATTAAATGTATTCCATCAATTCTTAATTCCACAACTTGCACCACTTTTTTACAATGTGGGAAGGATAGTAGGAGCGTACTTTTTTATTCCGTTTATTGGAGGGGCAGAAGGTTTAGTCTGGGGAACAATTCTGGGAGCATTATTACATCTATTAATTCAGGTCCCTATTGCGTACAAGAATGGAATTAGACACAGGGCAACAATAAATTTCAAAGATGAGCTCTTCCAGGAATCGTTGAAAGTAGGAGGACCACGTGTAATAGGGATTGGAGGAGAGTATCTTGCAAATGGAATCGACAAATTTATTGCTGCTCGTTTTATTGCAGGTTCAGTTACTGCTTTTGATTTTGCTTTAAGACTTGTATCGATCCCACTATCTCTATTTGGACTCACGTTTTCTGTAGCATCGTTTCCTGTGCTTACCAAAATGTATCAAAGTGGTGATAAAGAAGGGTTTAGTCAATTACTGATTACCCTGCTTAATCAAATCTTCTTTTTCTCAATTCCAGTCACAGTATTGTTGCTTGTGTTACGTGTTTCAATGGTACGTCTATTTTATGGGATTTTTGGAGGTGCTTTTGAAATTGAGCATACATATTTAACTGCTTGGATTGTAGCGTTCTTCTCTGTAGGGCTTGTGTTTGAAAGTGTGAGAACCTTAATATTTAGAGCATTTTATGCAACTGGGGATACTATTCGGCCATTGTATGCGGCACTTTTCACCATGGTGTTAGGGGTTGTGTCCGCGATACTATTTACTAATTACTTCAGTCACTTCGATGTATTTGAATTCACTCAACTCGAATGGAATCCAGCGTATTTCCTATCTTCTGGTGAAGGTAAAGCGGCTGTTGGTGGATTAGCATTAAGTTCAAGTGTAGTCTTTACCCTTGAGTTTATACTTTTGTTATTTATGATGCATAAGAGTGCGGTAGAAATTGATATTCGTGAATTGTTAATTCGATCATTAAAAAAGGTTATTGCAGGATGTGTTATGGGATTTGTAATGTTTATGATTTTCAAAGGCTGGGGAAGAACTGAGTTACAGACGAGAACATTTTATCTTATACTTCTTGTGAGTCTTACTTCTATTAGTGGCCTTGTCACATACTTATTGGCTGCATACGTCCTAAAAATCAGAGAGTTTGATTTGGTAATTACGTTTTTCAATAGATTTAAACCTAAAGATATATATACTTCGTATAAAAAACAGACCGTTGTGGAGATTACGCCTAATGATTAGATGCTATACTAGTGAAAAATAAGTTGCGCTTATTTCTTACAGATAAAAGCACTATGAAAGATCCACAAATTCAGCATCCGCTTAAAGATTCATATAATAATTCAGACCAACAAAATTCCACAGATGAAGAATCTGAAAGCTCAGAGGTAAGGGAGGCAATACAGACACGTTATGACACCTCTCGTAGAATGGAAAAGAAGCGAGAGCAACTTGAAGAGCGTGAGCGTGAAGCCTCTAAGAGTAGAATTGGATGTAAAACATTTATTCTTCTGGTTATATTAGTAATAGTATTGCTATGTGCATATATCTCAGTGCAAAAACCCCCACAAGTATTAGAACCATTAAAGACTCGGATCAATGATTCGTATGGTAGTGAAATCCCTGTGTATGAAGGTGGACAGGAAATAGCCTTCGAGGGTACAAAATTGGTTTTAAATGAAGATCAATTGTATAGTTTTATTAATGGTATCTCAGAAACTAAAGTACGTATAGATAGAGTGGAATTGGAGCAGGATACAATTATCATAATGAAGAATTTAGCAACAGAGGGTAGTCCATTATGGTTTGCTGTTGAAATAACGAATGTATCCAAT
>JAGQLH010000135.1 GCA_020429465.1 Candidatus Dojkabacteria bacterium
ACAACTTAGAACTATTAACTATTTTTTCCCAGTCCATTCATTCATAAACTCTTCAACGAATTGTTCCATAATTAGGTGTCTATGTTGAGCTAGTTCAGTTGCAGCAGCCGTATTCATATTATCTTGTAATTTGAATAATTTATCGTAGAGGTGAGCAATGCCTGAAGTATGTTTTTTCTCGTGAGTAAAATCTTCATTGAATGTAAGATCTTCTCCTGGTTCCCACATGGAGGTATTATATGCTCCTACAAAAGAAAATAAACGAGCAATACCTATTGCTCCTATGGCATCCAGGTTGTCAGCATCTTGTACGATTTTAAGTTCAAGACTTTTAGACGTATCTTTTTCTGACCAATCATAAATATCATGTTTTGCTATTACTTCCAGTATCTGACCAATTTGTATTGAAGTAAGATCTAAATCTTTCAATACTTCTTTATCTATTATTTTAAGAGCTTCATCTCCAAAATGAGGCTTTCCAGTTTCCTTTTCCCATGGCCTACAGTAATCATGAGCAAGTGCAGCACACCCAATAATAATCATATCTCCTCCTTCTGTTTTTTGGAGCGTATTCGCAAGGTTAAATACTCGTAAAGCATGATGATAATCATGGTCCGCAGAAGTAGTACCAAGTACATTTTTTACGCGACTTTTAATTTTTTCAAACAATATATTGTGGTAATCCATAATTCTAATGAGTAGTTTTATGAACAGAGTATCCAATTATTAGTTATGAGAAACTCAGAGACATGATCAGCAATTATTTTATGACCTTCGTCATTTGGATGAAGTCCATCCAAAAAGAAGTCAGAATGCTCACCCTCCGCAATTACATTAAATAGATCAAGATAGGAAACGTCATTTCTTTTTGCAATCATTTGAATTGCTGTATCAAATTCTCTCGTAGATTGATTACTCATAGAAAGCTCAGGTGCCCAAGGTATGGGAGATAGTATTGATGTGTCAACGGGGGTAAGTCCTAAAAGTAGAATCTTTTCTGAATAATTACGAGCTCGATTTATAAGTGTTTGGTAGTTTTTATCAAAATCATTGATTGGAGTTACTGGTTTTGAATTTGAGGTATTCAGTACTGAATCATTTATACCAATTGCGAATATAATAGTATGATCGTGATCTTCAAAAGCTCTTGATGAAAATTCGCGATCAAATCTCTCAAGAACTCCAAGCGTATTTTCTCCAGAGATACTTAAGTTAAATACATGAAGACTTTCTTCTCCAGGATACAATGGGGTGAATTTGTTTTGAATCTTTTGTACCCAGCCTCCGCCATAGGAACTGTAAAATCCAAAGGCTATGCTGTCACCGAATATAAATAGCTGCATAATCTATCCCAATTGTCGCTTAAATTCATCCACGAATGGATTTGGCGCAGGTTCTACACCATTAAGCAATCCTAAGTAATATGTTACGTATCCACTAAATTGAATAACTTCAAGTGCTTGAGAAATAGTATCTTTGGATTCTGGCTTAAGACTTATATGCTCTATTCCCAGGTCATCCAGAAGGTTTTTAAGAATAGCGTATCGCTCTTGGTTTCTTTCATGGTAAAGATTTGATTCCACCAGGACATATAAGAGGGTTTTGGGATTCGATTCCGGAAATTGCATACCTTCGAGTTGATGGTGATTAACATCCGGTAATTCAAAGTTTGCTGATATCGTTTTTCCAGATTCATTAATTTGGTTGTTCAGTAATTTTGCCGTCCCTGAAAGATGTTCACTTGAAACTATAATTGGAAATCTATTTTGTAAATCTGTAGCAATTAATTTTGCAGGATTCTCATCCGTTGGAGACTCTGGTGCAATCGCAGAAAGTTTTTCTTTTAGAATATAAATACTATCTGCAAAATCTTCTGAGCCCATTGATATTAGTTTTAGTTTCGAAAGAAGTGCAAAGTATGCTCCTATTTGAAAGCCAACAGCGACTCGTGGTACATGAGAAGGGTTAAATTCTTTATCATCGATCAAATAGATAGGGTACCCATCTTCTTGTGCCTGTTTGCCTAATTCACCTCCTGTTGTAATTACAAAGACCATCTCAGTCCTGTTTTTGAGTTCATTATATGAAGAGAGTGTTTCTTCAGTATTACCAGAAGTACTCACTACAATAGCAAGTGTGTCTTTATCGACGAATTGGGGAACAGTATAATCTGAAAAATGATCAAAAGGAATAGGGAGTTCTGATTTAAAAAGG
>JAGQLH010000136.1 GCA_020429465.1 Candidatus Dojkabacteria bacterium
GCATTGCGAATCCACAGAGGGAAGCAATGAAAATAGTTATTCCTGATTTTGCAAAAAATTTCATATAACTAATGAAATAATAGATAATCTAACAGAAACGAGTATATAGTATATACGAATGAAGTATGAAATTATTTCACTCAAGAAATTATTGAATTAGAATGACAGTAATGCTTTTATTGAACTAATGCAGCTATTTCTGATTGTGATAGCGCATAGGAATAAAAATGAACCTCATCAAGGGTACCATTTACAGCATTTCTTGAATTACTTATACGTAATTGACCAGAAAATGTTGATAAATTGCCTAATACAGGTTTAGAAGCAATTTCAAGACCATTTTTATATAATTTTAACTCCGATCCATCCCAAGTGGCTGCAAGGTGATCCCAAATTCCACTTTGACTCAATACTCCATCTGCCGTTAAGGTCTCTACAGTATCGGTAGTTATACGCAAGAGAAGTTGATTTTCATTCCCCTTTCTAAAATCAATAACACTTCCAGGACTTCTAAAATATATTTGATGTGCACTTCCTACCTCTGAATGATTCACCCAAAAAGCTATTGTAAAAGCATTATCAGTATGATTGAAATTATTAAAATAGACATAGTCATCATAACCATCAAATGTAAGTCCACCTTGTAATTTTCCTGCTGACCAAATTGGACCATTAACTAAAATTCCATCATGATTTTCACCTGAATAATCTTGTACTGAAAGTCCTTCAACCTCATCAAACTTCCAATAACCGACTAATTCACTTGTATCCGGAGATGAAACTTCACCCTCATATGATTCACTAATAGGAATATACTCTCTACCTTTGCCAAAACCCGAACTAATAAATTCCATAACTACTTGCCCATATGTTCTATTACCATAATCCTCATCATCAAAGTACTGAGCATTATGATGACCTGAAAGATCATGTCCGATATTTGGAACTACAATATGCTTGGCACTGAGGCCTAATCCATTCATAACTTCCACAAGGGCAATATGGTCAGTTGAACCAGAGTCTGATTCAGCACCATTAGCCAATAGAAATTGGGTATCATGAAGACTATCTTGATTCTCTGCCAAATAGGAATAAATCGAATTTTTAATAAAATCACATGGAAGAGCAGAAGGGTCATCTACAGGCTCGGGATCTAGGACATCTTCGCATGAACTTGATAAAGCTGAGACTGATCCAAACAAATCAGGATATTTTGTAGCTAAATGAAGTGCACCAAAACCACCCATAGAGAATCCATAAACCGCACGACCTTCTTTTTTTGGAATAGTATTGTAATGTGCATCGATAAATGGAATGACTTCACCCACAAACAACGATTCTGCGGGAGCAAAGTTTTTACTATCTATGTAACCTGAGCGTGCCGGACCATTCGCAAATACAACTATAGATTCAGTTATTTCACCTCTATTAATCAAACCTACAGGACTATCTCCGGTCCATAACTCAGATCCGAAACTACTTAAAAAACTCAATTCATTTCCCTGAATTCCATGTAAAGCATAAATAACAGGATATCCCTCAGTCCTATTTGAATTATAGCCAGGTGGCGTATATACATATATTCCAACAGGTTCAGGTGACTCACAAGTTACATTATATGGATCAATTCCACATCCCACCGCTGAACTTTCAAGGTACTGTCCATCAGGATTATTATCGTCTGGTTTCAAATGCACTAACTGGCCAGTCCCATTTGGTGGGGCCTCCACCATACCTGGGTTGACCCACCTTATTCGTGGATCAAAATCTGCAGACGTAAATATATATGTTTGATCATCCAAATCTCCACCAGATCTACCTCCAGAACCGAGGAAAATTGTCATTCCAACTACAAATAAACCAGCAAAAGCAGCGAAAACAATTTTATTTATACTAAATTTTTTATCTCCAGAAAGTTTTCTAGAAGGAAACCGTGTATCAGCCGGCGAATTTGAAAGAAGATCAATAGAACGCATCTTGCTAGATGATTCCATTGGTTCGTTTTGGGCAGCCGTATTGATATCTGCCATAATAACTTCGAACTAAAATAATAGGATGCGATATTAAAATATTACAAGAAATAGTAAAAAAAAGAAAGAGCGACTATAGCTATTTAGCTATAGTCGCTCAAATCAAAATGAATTTCCTAGTTCTTATCTTCCAGGTGTATTTCTAGAACCACTT
>JAGQLH010000137.1 GCA_020429465.1 Candidatus Dojkabacteria bacterium
ATCACTTACCCAAAATGATAAATTACAAATAAATCATTCATCTACTTCAACAAGTACTTGGGGTACGTATATCAAAGGGAAAGCATCTTATGCTTTAGGAACTGCTTTAAAAGCTATATACTTTAAAGTTTATACCCCTAATTTAAACAGCTCATGTATTATTGGATTAAGTAGTGATGCAAGTTTAGCAAGTGCTGCAAATTGCGCATTTATTCAGGTAAATTCAAACAATACGGGAGTAGTAAATTGTAATGTAAAAGTTGGCGGAACAGCCCATGCTTTAGCCGTAAGTATAAATTGTACTACAGAGCAAGAATTCAAGATACAAGAGGAAAGTGGAAGTATTGTATTCTATCATTGGAACGGAACATCATGGCAACAAATACACAGTTATACTTCATTTACAGCAGGAAATTACTATCCATTTGTAAATGCGTATAATGGTTCAGCAAGTGGAGGAGTATCAACGGTAGATGATTTAACACTTACAAATGCGACATTTACAACTCACACTCCTGTTTAGTTTAACACTAATTTCATGTGAAGATATGAGCTTATTGATTGCAAAAAAAAGAATTATATCACCAACCGATCAACCTACAACAGGTGGCGTGGTATTTTGGCATGACGACATAATTAGAATCCCTACAATATTGACTTATCATAACAATCATGGTAATAGTAATGGATATATCGCTACCTTAGCTCTAAACGGTGTTACAGGTGGTTATATAGCGCAAGTTCAAACTTTATATAATGCAGGTTATGAGCTTGCTAACCATACAGAAACGCACTATTCTACACTTGATGCGTACATGGCAACTCATACAGCAGAACAGTATTATAATGAACACTTAGCTCCGGTAGATAGTATAATTACAGGTTACGGACAGCTTCCATTATGGTCTTTTGTATGGCCTACTGGCGCAACAAATAGTGTAATAAGTGACTGGTTAATTGCTAATAATAAATTTAACATATTAAGAAATTACTCAGTTAGAGATTACCCAGCAAGTTTAGGTACTTGTCTTGCATTTTACAATGGTGGTCGTATAGCAGATGCGGTAGCTACAGATCATTTCTACGGTGCTTTTGCTGCTGACGTTGATTACCATAAAACAATGATGGATTATGCAAAAGAAAACGGGCTTGTTATTCATTTTTTAGCGCATGACGTTAGGGATGAAGGAACATTTAATCCAAGTACTGATTTATGTACAAGTACAGAAGATATAAATGCTCGTGTAGCTTATGCTCAAGAAATAGGTTTGCCAATTTTAACAGCCAAAGAGGCTTATGAAATGTATAATTAATGTTTTTTAAAAATTACATATCAAAACAAGTTCAAAAAGAAGTAGAAAGATTGCAGTCTATTCAAGTAGTTGGAAGTGCTGATAAAACACCAGTTTCTAAAGGAAAAGACTACAAACAAGATGCATCTAACTATTTGAAAGAATGTTTTGATGCAGGAATTGCCCCGCCGAAAGGGTATTACTATTATACTTATCCGTCTATTATGCACGGATTTAAAGGGATGGATTTAACAGGTTGTTACTTTTATACTGATAAAAACGTACCATTTCTTTATGTGCGTGGAGAAAATGGAAGTTTAACAGGCTTCCCAATAATAGATGTGAACGATGTAAAAGAAACAAGCAGTACGGGTGTTATCGTTATGCAACACTATTCGGAAAATCTACAAAATGCTATTATAGAAGCTCGCATAATTTCAGATTACCCACAAGTAACGGAAGGCGGATTTAAAGGTATAGTTTGGGATGGTTCAACGCCTTTTAAAACAGACTATAAAAAAGGAGATGCCACCGATTGCGAAAGTCATTGGTGTACAATTAGATTGTATTCTAAACGATTAAAAAAAGCGATAGAAGTAAAGAAAACAAACGGAAGCAACGGTTGTCATAATGAGATATGGATTTCAGATATGGGTAGTGCAATTGTTTTAGATTTAGATAATGTTAACGATAATCAAAACATCTATTGCGGTATTCAGGCAATGCATTCTTTAACAGAGCAAGAAAAGGAAAATGCTTCAATTGTTTTGAATAGTGAGAATAATCTTTTGCAAGTACAATATTCAGATTTTAAAGGGGACAAG
>JAGQLH010000138.1 GCA_020429465.1 Candidatus Dojkabacteria bacterium
AAACCTCTTTCATGGAGGTGTTTCGCATAATCCAATGGCACAGAAATAAAATACCAATGAGTATTAGGACTTTAAAAATGTCAAATCCATGTAAGATTTTCTCACCTTCAGGATTCATAAATAACATAGAGCTGATCATGTTCTTCGCTGTAGAGAACTCTCTGGCTCTGAAAAACACCCAAGTAAAGTTGACTAATGTATAGGTTAATAATGCGAGAAAGATGCCATTCCATGCATTGATTTTAATATGAATTTTATGTTTGAGCAGGCGTTCTGCTACTAAATAAATACCATGCAGTGCACCCCAAATTACAAAAGTCCAAGCTGCTCCATGCCATAATCCACCAAGTAACATTGTTAACATCAAGGCCACATACATTCTTGTAATTCCATTTCTATTTCCACCTAATGGAATGTAGAGATAATCTCTTAACCAGGTCGATAGTGATATGTGCCAACGTCTCCATAAATCTGAAAATCCAATAGCAGCATAAGGATATCTAAAGTTGTCTGGAAGAATGATACCTAACATTAATGCGATACCAATGGCGCAGGTTGAATAGCCAGCGAAATCAAAAAATATTTGACCAGAAAAGGCAAGTGTTCCTGTCCACGCATCTAAACTGTGAAGAATATCCTTAGACCCAAAAACATCATCTGAAACATCAGCAAGTAAGGTATCTGCTAATACTACTTTTTGAAATAAGCCTATAGTTAACAAAAACGTTCCCCAGATAAATTGTTGGGTTGTTGCTTTCTTTTCCTCATAGAATTGAGTGATTAAATCTTTGGCTCTCACAATAGGACCAGCGACCAGCTGAGGAAAGAATGTTACATATAATGCAAAATCGAGAAAAGTGCGAGCTGGTTTTATTTTTTTGTAATACATGTCTATGGTATAAGACATGGTTTGAAAGGTGTAGAATGAAATTCCCATTGGAAGAATAATATCCATAGGTTGCGCTTCGTAATCAATACCCAGAGCTTGCATTCCTAATGTAAAGTTTTCTAAGAGGAAATTGCCGTATTTAAAGAATGCAAGAAATCCAAGGTTGACAAACATACTTAACAACAGCCAAAACTTTCTTTTCTTCTGATTTTGTTCTGTGACCAGTTTATTTCCAGCGGTCCAATCTACAATTGTTGAAATCCAGAGTAGAATGACTAAGGGAGGATTCCATAATCCGTAAAACACATAACTGGCCAGTAGTAACATGCGTTTTTTGTTAGTCCAGTTAAATAATTTTGAATAGTATAATGCGAGTACCAGTATTAAAAATACTACAAAGCTTAGTGAATTAAATAGCATGTCTAGTTGAGTTTTTTAGTTAGATGGTTATCTTCGATGAGTTGATTTACAAGATCTCTCGTGTAGGTTTTAGCATCCTCAGCATTCATATGAGACCATTCTGGTAACGTGTGTTTTGACATAAAGTCATAATCCTTGAAATGATAATTTGGACAATCCACGATTTTTACAAATTTGTCCCAAACTTTATCTCTGGGCATAAATCTGTTGGAATGTACATACCATTCTTCTTCTGCTTTATGATGAATAAGAATTAAAGTTCCACCACGTGCTTTGAACTTTTTTATCAGGTTATCTAAATAGTTAATAGCTTCAGATACCGTTTTTTCTGTGTCTTCAGAATAATCTGGAAGTTCAGGAAGAAACTTATTCCATTCATCAGTGATTTCTTTTTGATAAAACTCATTGTCTGTCATCCTTGGAAACATGATGAGATTTCGATCTTCATCATTGTATCCAATATTGACTAAATTAAACTGCTCTTCTTCAATACGATCATTAGCAAAGGAAATGGTATTGATAAGCGACTTTAAATCCAGATTATTATAAGATTTCGCTTCGGAAGCAGATAGCATAACCAAATGCCTTTGAAGCGGTTTAGATAATGCAAATCCGAGTTTTTGGGCATAGGTTCTGTTGTAATAATGATCTACCCATTGCTTTGCCGTTAAACGTCTCGGACTGTCAGGGTATCCAAAAACCATAATTGGTACAATACCCATTACAATAGTGCCATTAAAGTTGGTGTTATTTACAATATCTTCTAGGAAAGGTCCAGGAGGTTTTCCGTTAG
>JAGQLH010000139.1 GCA_020429465.1 Candidatus Dojkabacteria bacterium
CATCCTATGGAGCTGTTTTGGATAATCCTGATTTAATCGTAGCTTGTGTCGTTGGAGATGGTGAAGCGGAAACTGGTCCACTTGCAACGGCATGGCATAGTAATAAATTTCTTAATCCAATAACTTCGGGTGCGGTTCTTCCTATTCTTCATCTGAACGGGTATAAAATTTCGGGACCTACGATCATGGGGACCATGGACAATTCTGATCTAATGAGTCTGTTTAAAGGTTATGGATACGAACCAATTATTGTAGAGGGGGATTTCTTATTTGAACCGATGCTTGCAGCACTTGAAGGTGCCTATTCAAAAATTAAGTCTATCCAGCAGGAAGCTAGAGAATCTGGAAATCCAGGGCAACCTCGTTGGCCTATGATTATTCTTCGGTCTCCGAAGGGATGGTTTGGTCCGGAAAGTTCGAATCCAGAGATGCCAATTGTCGGTTCACATCGCTCGCACGGTATTCCGATCCAAAATCCACAGAAAGTTGAGGAAGAATTCATTCGAGTTAAAGAATGGTTGGAAAGCTATAAAATCCATGAGTTAATAGACAGTTCATATTCACTTCATGATGGGTTGCTTGATTATGTTCCAGAAGGAGATCTCCGGATGGGAATGAATAGACATACTCGAGCAGCAGATACCCGAGATCTTGTATTACCAGAAATTAAAGATTATAAAATTGATGTAAAGAAACATGGGGAATTGGAAAATAGTAGTACTGATAAACTTGCAGAATACATGAGGGATATCTTTGAAAAGAATGATACCTATTCTAATTTTAGAATTTTCTCTCCAGATGAGACCGAATCTAATAAACTAGGTAAGCTTTTCGAGGCAACGAAACGTGCTTACTTGTGGCCAGTTAAGTCCTACGACGAAGATTTATCACCTAATGGAAGAGTTATGGAAATGCTCAGTGAGCATACGCTTCAGGGATGGCTACAGGGATATACACTCACTGGTCGACATGGAATTCTCATAACGTATGAAGCTTTTGCAGAAATTATTAGTAGTATGGTTGATCAATATGTGAAGTTTGTCAGGCACGCACAGACAATTTCTTGGAGAAATGCAATACCGTCGTTAAATTATGTGCTAACAAGTTTAAATTGGCGTCAGGATCATAATGGATTCTCTCATCAGAATCCTGGATTCATTTCATCGGTACTTAATAATCATGCTGATTTCGTAGAAGTTTATTTCCCGGCGGATTCGAATACTATGCTGGCAGTAGCTGAGGAAGTTTTTGCATCAAAGAATGGTGTTAATGTGATTGTAGCTGGTAAACGTCCTCTTAACCAATGGTTGACATTGGAACAAGCGAAAAAACAAGTTACTGAAGATATTCAAATATGGGACTTCCTAAGTGATGATAATCCAGATGTCGTTATTGTTGGATGTGGTGACTACGCTATGAGGGAAGTAGTTGCAGCTCGAAAATTACTTCGCGAAAAATTGCCTGAGCTGAGAGTAAGAGTGATTAATATTACGCAACTATCATGTTTTGGAATTGGAGATAATGAAGCAAAATGTAGAATTAATGCTATGAAATTTGATGAATTGTTTACTACTGATAAATCAATAATCTTTAATTACCATGGGTATGCTGAAGATATTAAGTCACTAATTTTTGGCCATCACTCAGCTTCTCGTTTTAGTATTCATGGGTATAACGAAGTAGGTACCACTACTACACCATTTGACATGCTTGTGAAGAATAAAATAGATAGGTACAACCTTGCTTTGGAAGCAATTAAACATGCTGTTGCTAAAAACGCTACTCTTGGAGAAAAAACCCATACTGCGGAAGAGTATTTCCATTCAATTTTGGAAAAGCATGAGTCATTTATTCTGGAACATGGGTATGATATCCCAGAGGTAGAAGAATTTGATTATTCGGTATAATCTATATTGCTTTGCTGATAAAATTTCCCCATAAATAGTATTATGGAATTCTCCTATGACTGAAGATTTGTTTGTTCGATATGAGAAAGCTATCAAGGGAAGTACTTTTGGTTCCGAGATAGGAACTTTGCGCCTTGGAAAAGTAGTTGCGCGTAT
>JAGQLH010000013.1 GCA_020429465.1 Candidatus Dojkabacteria bacterium
TTCAATTGTATTAGAAAAGGTATGCAAGTATCCTAAAATTTCTACTGTTGGATTTGCCCAGGAATGTTCGATTGGGCATTTTCCAGTTTTCTCATCTATATGCCACCATGGTGCATGGGGGAATTTATTAACAATTCGAGGAACTGGTTTCCATCCATCTATCTCCTTGTCATAAGTCTTCTCAAAATATGACATACTCCTTCTAATGACCCTATGATCTTTTAATCCGAACTTTTGAATATATTGGCATGCAATTGTTGAAGCAATAGCTGATGAGTCAGGTGTTTGAAAATCAGGTTCTAAACCATGCCCAAAGCCTCCATCTCCATTTTGATAGGCAGTGAGAGGTGGTACAACATCATTAGGTGAAATATTACCAAAAGAATATTCGAATAGAGCACGATCGAGAGGGCGCGCATGCTTTTGAATGAATCTTGAAACAGCTTTGAACTTCGAATTTGAAAGTATTTTCATATTACAGTAATAACATTTCCTCTATTATTTCATCTGCACGCACAGCAAATGCCGGACTATGTTTCTTGTACTGCTCTTTTGACCATTCGTAGTTAAAGTATGAATCATCAATCATACTAAGTCCTCTTCGATAATATCTACTCCAGATTTTTTTGAACTGAGAATGCTTGCAAATAATTGGAAACCAATTAGCCTTAAAATTTTCTAACTGATCTATACTTATTGACGATTCCAACACATCTAAATCTCTCAAAATTTTAGCCTCATCAATTTTCAATCGATTCCATAAAAACCACATCCGAGCTGGGAGTGCATACTCGAAACCTGGATGAAACCTAATCGCAAGTGCTATCTGCTTTACTTTTTCTTGCTTGTATCCTAAATCCCGAGCATACTTCTTTAAAATTTTAGTCGAACCGATACCTTCATACATCTGGTCAAACCAAAACCTAATTACAGATGGAGAGAATGTTCGGGTTGCTTTCCATACATCATGCCAAATAATTGAAAGAGTTAACACTTCAAAATCAACCTTACTAGATAAATTTTCGCCTTCTACCAGGTCCAAGATAGTTCAACCATACGATCTATATGATCCACTTGATGCTGATCATAAGCCTGGGAATAAAGACTTCTACCCAGTTCTTTTAATTCATGAAATGAATCCATTCGTTCTTTTCGCATAGAACCATTATTCAAAATCAATCAATACTCATGAGCAATTGATCGTTTTTCATTATAAGTTGCTAACTAAATCTTTAATCATCTCAGAAGTCGTTCCATCATGCATTCCAAAAAGTATCTGTGCTTTGAGGTAGTTAACAGGATCACCAGTTGTAACCCACGTACCTTGATTTCTAACAACCTTAACCGTTTTATCATGTGCCATTGCTGTAAGGGCATCCACATTCCATAATTCATTATCCTTTCCAGTTCGCTCTGCATTCATATAGTCAAATATTTCATATTTGTACAAGAATCGTCCATATGAAGCGAGTAGAGAAGGAGTATCTTCTGCGCTTGGTTTCTCAACAACATGATCAAGTTCATCATCTCCCTGACCTTTGGTCTTAATCATTCCATACTTATGGACAACATCTGTAGTAATTTCTTCTGCCATCATAATCCCACTCACATCAGGATATTCTTCAAATGTTTCTACCAAAATCTGGCAATCACGTTTATGTGCGATTACTACATCATCACCCTGCATAAAAACAAAAGGCTCTCCCGGTTTCAAGTAAGGTTTAGCCGACAATACAGGAGCTGCTGTCCCATAGGGAAGAGTGGGATCTTGAGTAATAATTGTAATTTTAGGATATGAGAGTACTTCTGAAACGCTGTCAAAACGATCTGATTTGCCCATTGATACAAGAAATTCTTTAAGATCATCTCTGGGATTCGAGAAATAATCTTCAAATATTGATTTCATATCTTCACGACAAACAATAATAATATCTGTTAGACCTGCTTCAAGCGCTTCTTCGACTAAAATCTGAATTATTGGTTTATTGCCAAGGGGAATAAACGATTTTGGAATAGATTTGACAATAGGTAAAAAACGACTTGAAACACCTGCATCAGTAATTACAGCCTGAGTAATACCCGACATACTATATTAATTACAAATTTAAATACTATTAAGAATCCTCAAGGATAGCTCTCTCTGTGTCTAAATCTCGTTGAAGTGCCTTATGTTCTAGAAAAGTTTCCCCGTATCTTGATCGCAATTTACTAATATTAAGATCAAGAATATCTTCTAACTCAAAATCTAATTCACGTAAAATTATCGCAATATACCACATCAGATCACCAAGTTCTTCTTTTATATTTACCACATCTAATTCTTTCCCATAATACAGTTTCTTTTTAAGTGCATCTAACAACTCACCTGACTCAGTAACAATACCAATCGCCCCATGAAGTAAACGTTCTGTCTTTTCATTACTATTAAAGTTGGTAGAAAGCGTTTTTTCACTTTCCACCAAATATGTGTTGATATCCATTATGAATACTACTCTTATTATAAATTAATGCGTTTATCGCTCTCTATTATACGCTCGATATTCGTCAGCAAAGAGAATGAAATCACCAATGTCTCTTTGATTAACCCCATCTCCATTCAAATCAATTACTGGATTACCTTCCATATAGTATGTAATAAAGAGTTTTAAATCAAAAACATTTAATCTGGTATCCTTATTAAAGTCAACATAGGCAGGAGCAACTGTAGGAAATCCAGGTATCTGTGAAGGTACTACACTTATTTTCCCGTCCGTAGGGAACAAACTCGGATTCCTTGTAGGGCTCGTCGAAATAGTTGGCACATCCTCAGTCACTGAACTACTTGGTGTTATGGTAGGTACACTGCTTGGTCCGATTGAATAAGATGGCGTCACTGTTGGTAACCTACTTGGTCCTACCGATTCACTAGGGGTAGGGGTAGCAGTAGTTGAACCACTAGGAGTTAACGTTGGTGTTGCAGTAGTAGTCGATGTTGAGGTTGGACTTGGAGTTGGGGTACCAAAAGGATCATGGTCACTAAACCATACTTTTGCATATGGGCTTTCCAAGAAGAAATCAGATAGAAATTTAGAAACTTTGAGCCTCCCACTATTACTTGGATGTGTCCCATCGGTCCCAGAAAAGTCCTGTAATTCCCATACCAAATCATCATATTCACGTCCAAATGTTCCGTCTGCCCATAAGTATGGTCCCCATGCTAATACTGGCACATCGTCATAAGAAACATCAGTTTGACCTTCAATTTGCTGAAGAATAAGTTGTTGCACACTAAAGCCAGATTCATATGCAAATGGCTCTGGGTTTAATGTAGCACCATACACATCTGCATATCCTCCATATGTTCGGCTACTTAAATAAATAATTTCAAGATTTGGAAAAATGTCCGCATCGTTAAGTCTATCGACAATATACTTCAGATCTTCGGTTAATTGATCAATATACTCAGTAGTATTAGTATTACGAGGTGGACTTGCATTAGCTTGTTTTATCCATACTGCTTGTACTTGATCAGGTGTGAGACCTGCTTGGGATACCCTTTGTAAAAGAATTCCCCACGGATCTTCTCCAGGAGGAGAAACAACCCATCTTTTTGCATCAACACCACCTTGAGCACCATTCACAATAGTCACACTATCCGCTTTATCAGGTGATTGTTCGATTTCTTGTATAAATACACCAAACTCTTGGGAAGTATTCGACATACCTAATGAAACTAGACCTATTTTTCCATCGATAGGGTGAATTGAATCAATTGCATCAAATATATGCTGCTCATGACTTGCAGGAGGTTCATTTTGACCATTACCATACAATCCACCATCCAACCCCTTATAAGAATCAGTGGATGACATATCTACAATTGGGAGTAAACACGTCATTTCTGGAGATGATGCAATACATTCGGCTGTAAAAACCACCCCATTATCTGGTGTTATTACTTCTTGATCATTACTATAAACAAGAATACCTCCTACTACCGCAAATACAGCAAAGAAAAAAACAACCCCTATCGTACCGTATTTCTTCTTTCTAGTAGAAAAAATATGCATTTCTTTGGAGTTCGCCCCATTTTGCATTGTTTGCTTTAAGGTAAATAACCCTTGCGGTGATTGTTCCATAATTCAGAATAATACCTAAAATACATTCATATTTACACTATAACGTTACCGTATTGATTCGCAAAAATCAATAATCATTTAAATAGAGTAATTTTTTGTAATAAAAATGGATGGAAAACGATATACAGTTGTGATATAACAACCCACATATTTATATATTAGATATTTATCATAATGGTAAAGGCGCTAGGAAAGAATATTAGAAGTATACGAACAAACAAAAAAATGTCTCGTAAAGAACTGGCTGAGAAAGCTGGTATATCTGTATTTGCTGTCATAGATGTTGAATTAGGAAGAATTAAATCTCCACTATTCACGACAATCGCAAACATAGCTGATGTACTGGGAGTCACTATCGACGAATTACGAAAATAAAGAATATCAAATGCAGGAAACAGAATCCTGTTTCCTGCATACTTTTAAATCTAAAAGGCACCAGCACCTCCGCCTCCACCTCCACCTCCAGAGAATCCTCCAGAAAAACCTCCACCTCCAGAAGAAAATCCCCCTCCACTATATGAAGACCCACTACCAGATGATGATGGTGTACTTGTCATACTTGCATTTGTAGTCCTTACAAGACGTGACATTGAATTCGCAAAGTGTACTGTAGAAAAATCACCATTTCCCTCAAACCAATCAGGCGATCCTTTATATATATCTTTAAAAGCATCTGCCCAGCTTTCCTCAACCCCAAATACAACTGCATAGCTAAGGAATTTCTCAAACATATCGGGTTTTAGATTCTGCAATCTATACCGCTCGGCATGATGAAGAAACATCTTAAATCCCTTAAATCTCCGAGCTATTTCACCGCCTTCTGATGTTTTAGCTGGCATGAAATGTGCCAAAGCAAATAAACCTATTCCTAGTATAACCACAACGCACTGCACCAATGGAATTCCCCAGAAACCATCAGTAAGTTCAATAATTGCGAAACTCACGAATGTAAGAATTACTATCCCAAGGAAAAACACCCCAATTCCTTTCAGGAAATAGCTAGAACGAACTTTATCTGGTCGTTTCTCAAAATAGTTCTTTTCAACCATTTCATCATATATTGCATTCTTTATATCTGGAATTTGGCGATAGAATTTATTTTGAAGCTGCTTAGTACTTACCTTATCTTTATACTTAAATACGGCAGTCAGTATTTTTTGCTCTACAGAACTTAGATCTTCAAATGAACGCAGTTTTTGAAATTCATACTCTGTGCTTCCACTTAAAATACCCTTACGTTCGATCTCAATAATTTTAATATACCCTCTATATGCAACGTCTATAAGCACAGACGTAATATCTACCATATCTACCTTCTCATCTTGTAATGCTCCAATTAAATAAGGAGGAATGGAACTTGGTGGATCAAATTCAGGTACAACTGTGGTTTTCTCTTGTTTATCTTTCCCTTTCCGATTCCATAAAAAATATAACCAAATAATCACACCTGGAATCGCCGGTAATGCTAATGCATTCAAACAACCAATAAGGATAAGTAAAATATACATTGGAATGGTTGGAGTCATTGAAAATTCAAGGTCATACTCCTCTCCAGGTGATACCATCAGATCATACGCCTGAGTTTTATATCCAAAATTTTTGATTTCCAATGTATGAGAAACATCAGCGGGAACATTATCAATAAGATCAAATGAAGGATACACTCTATCCCCATTTAGATAATACTCAGGAGAATTGGGAACCATCCCCTCATTTCTAACCCTAATACTCCCTGGTTCACGAAGAATTCCCTTGGGAATCTTATATCCTATTGTAAAATCATTATCTGGAACAATATCCTGAGTAACAATATTGAGAACGAAGGTATTAGGATCATATGCATAATCATAGAATGTATTGGAATTGGTAGCCCATACACCTAGGTCTTCTTTTACAAAATTAACATCTTGAGGGAATCGTATATCAATATCTGCTGAAACAATATTTACATCTCGATCAGGTGGCAACACATCCCAGTAGAAGAAATCGTATTCATCAAAGAATCCAAATCCACCAGTAATTTCATACGTTATGGTAAATGTAAACAAATCATCATCACTGAATGCTATCCCTTCATCAGAAAATAACCAGGTTATGCGTAACCTTCTTTCATACCCTTCATATGTTTCTTCAACAGTATATTGTGATGGATCCAGTAATTCACCCTCATTTCCACGGACCTCAGTAACTACTATTTCATCAAAACCTCCACACTGTAACGAAGGATCGTCTTGACATTGGGACGTAGTATAACTATCTTCCAAAGTAATATCTCTAAAAACACCTCTGTATGTTCCATCAAAGTCATATGTCAACTCTTCAGTAATGTCCATAGAAGTGTCTTCATTGATAGTAATATCAACATTGTATGAATCAAATACATACGAACGATCAAGGTCTTGAGCAAAGGATATTTGGACCATACCTATAAAGGCTATAGGTAATGCAATTAATCTAGTAATAGTGGAAAATTTTGACATAAAAATTAGTAGTAATGTGAATACATAATTCTAATGCGTTTTGTGAGTATAAAGCAAGGGAGACACAGAAAAGTATACATACCACAAGAAGTGTTTATCACGCCCGTACAAATTATTCTAATGAGGGTATAGGATTATTAACTATCTCTTGGTATGCTAGGCTAGAGTAATTAGTAGTTTACACACCATATAAATGAAAAAAGTCATACATACAAGTATTCTTTCGGTTATCATCTTCCCACTTTTCATCAACTCAACGTTAGCTGCTTTCACGGATATTATACCGGATACAACATTTTATGATGCAATTGTGTACGTACAAGACGAAGGTATTGTAAGTGGCTTTGAAGATGGGACATACAGACCTCTTAATGAAATCACTCGCGGAGAATTTACTAAAATAATTATCAATAGCCGTTTTGATCAATCTACTATCGAAAATTGCACTGAAAAAGTATTCCCTGACATTACTGATGAAAATAAATTTATACGTTACATCTGTGTTGCCAAAAATCACAACATAGTGAATGGGTACTCTGATGGAAATTATTATTCCGAATCAACAATATCAGTAGCTGAAGCAATGAAGATCCTTTCCAATTCATTCGATTTAGAATTACTTAATGCCCAAGAGACTGAAAATAAATTCAAACCCTACGTTGATTCACTCTCTGAAGTGAATGCTATTCCAGGTACCATTTTTTCAATGTTCGACCCTCTGTTAAGGGATGAAATGGCCGAGTTTATCTACCGACTAGAAAATAATTACACGACATTTCCTTCTTTGTCCTATGAGGAAATTAACATACTATATGATGGAGGGCAGATAGATAGTGAAAACAATACATTTTCAGAAGAACCAGTTGGTGAAGAGAACAAATTAGCTATCTATGAGGTAAATAACAATACTATTAGTCTAAAAGAAACCCCTTCGGTAGCCGAAAATTATAAAGATCTTCAAAATGATACAACCAAACACGTTGAATTATGGACACTATTTGCAAGTCTTATACCACTTGAACGCAGGGATTTCCTAGTTGAATATATTCTTTTTACCGATGGAGAAGCAGAAGCTCTTGCAACAGTACATCAAAGTCAGACAGATTTGTCTAAATGGGTACTTAACATTGATATCTACGATAGCTATTATCCAGATTTTGAGTTCATGAATGAAGAAGATGTTCTTTTCACCCTCATCCATGAATATGCTCATTTGCTTACACTCAATTCCTCACAGTTATCAGTAAACAGTCTAGATTCAGACTGCAGAACAACCCATTATGTCCCAGAAGGATGTTCACTTGAAGAGTCGTACCTTAATCAATTTGTTTCACAATTTTGGACTGATAGTATGATTAATCAGGTACAAAGTATAGACCTAATCGAAGATGCCGATGCATATTATGATGCAATCATAGAATTCTATACTAATCACCCAAATAGTTTTGTGTCTGAATATGCCGCAACAAATGAGGTAGAAGACTTAGCGGAGTCATTTACATTCTTTGTCCTACAAGATAGACCGACCGGTAGTACCACAGCCGATCAAAAAATCCTCTTTTTTTACAATTATCCTGAATTGATTGAGCTTCGCGAACATATGCGGAGCATCTAACGATTGTTTTCTTAAGTAAAAAATGACAAAAACCACTCACTTTACCACTGGCGGAAGCTACTTTTAAATAACTGCCCACTCAAACGTCTCCATAACTTCAAAAACTTCTTCTAGATCTGTGCTGTAAATACCTATCGAATCCCCTAACACCTGCTCATTTGGCATACATCCTGGCATAATTACTGGCTCGCTTACACATCGACAATCTTTAATATTTTCATATTCACATTGATTAGAAATGTATACTTCACTGTATTCATAGAGGGCAGATAGCCACAAATTGTTATCTAATTGAACTGAATAATTTCCTCCTACATGGACATATCCATCTCCTCCTTCACCAAACATATACTTAGTCAATTGATAGATCTCATCATTAATCTGAATACTATCTCGAACATCGCCATCTTCAGTATTAATCTCTACTGGCTCTGGTGAATAAGAACGAATAACAGGATCAGTAGAAATAACAAAAACATCAAATTCCTGTGAAGTGTAAAAATCTGTATCAACATCTTTTACTACCTCTTTTTGAAATACAATATAATCTCCTTCTTGTGACCAAGATAATTCTTCATTACTAATACTCCATTGTTCGGGATATTCGAATGAAATCTCGTATCCATTGAATTCATCTTCATAGGCTAGCCAACCATCCTTTGTTTTATCATTCCCTGGTTGAATTCGAGTTATCTGATCTTCTTCTTCAAACGGAAATCCGAAATAATTTTGACTGAAAATATACCAGAGTGAGACACCAGCAATAGCAATCAGTAGAAATACACTAAATATAACCATGAATTTTGATTTCATTTTGGGGAAATAATTAAGTTAAATCAATTAATTAGACGCATGTATACATAAATTATTACACTATAACAATTAATTTTAGGATTTATTTGTTTACATGTATACATAAAGAGTAGAATAAAACGAAAGAAAAGATAGCATCCTTGGACATATAACAGAACTAAATACTAGCCCTACAAGAATTAAGTCCGATAAAGTGGATAAGGGAATGATACTTTTAGGCTAAACATAAAAACCTCAATCACTATCTTATCTATACTATTTATTATTTTTAACTCTAACTTTGATGTTATTTCTTGATTTCGAGTCAGGAATAAGTAAAGAAGGTGGGGGTATTGGTCCAACGCAAAATACTCTGATTAGAATTCCAACCCCATCCCTTCTTAGACATAGAGAAGAGAAGGATATCTATAAAAAAGGTGGTGAGAATCTTTTAGTAGATGCTATACGGATATTTGTTGATTCACTTGGTGAAGAAGAGGAGGAAAGCATACAAATCAAACTAGATAATGAGAATTTATTGTACGTAATCGAACGCGATAAATTTAATAACCAAACATTTCTAACAGGTAAAGACTTAAAACAAAAGTTTTCAGACTTAGAAAATGATCATTCATTACTATTCTTACTTAATCTTAAGCCACCTATTTACTCGAAGGAGCTAAGTCCAAATCTTAACTTGCCAAGATCTGTAGATAATGATTCTTCATGGTTTGATGGAAGCTACTTTGGAATTGAAATTAAGAAAGATGATTCACAAGAAATACATTCCAGATTAATTCCGCTTAGTCGTGAACAAACTAAAAAATATGAAGAAATTGTAAGAGACCCAAATAAAGAATCCTCTTTCAAAGTCCACCTTGAAAATAATATCAGCATAACTGGTAGAAAGGACGTACTGCTTAGACAAAAATTATATAGATTAATTACAAAATCCGAGCCAAAGATTTTTGAAGCTAGGCGAAAACAGTGGCAGAAATTTTATACTCAAAGCGAACTACTATTAGGGTTATTAAGAAACAAAAAACTTTTAAGCAAAGAAGCACTCATTACCGCTATTGAGTCAGAATTAACGGAAGATAATACGAAATACAACTTAGTCGAACATGAATATACTTCTCACCCAACCAAGGATTTCACGATCCCTAAAGAAAATACAGTTACTTTAATGGAGCTCTTTGAAGATCCAGGAATAATAGATTCTCTTATTGAGAATAGTAATCAAACCATAGAGATTGCACCAGGCTGGGATGCCGAACTCGTTATAGAAGCCGACCACCACCTCCCAGATTTGAAAACAAGAATATACCTAAAATTGCGAAATAATGATAAGACTTACAAAGATACATATATCTGCTTTAATCTGCCAGCCATTCAAAATTATCGAATGGCAACTATTGGTCAAGTGCAAGCAGGAATACCACTAGCTGTACAGGAGCAATTGAAAGCATATAAAATTGAAGGGGTTACATTCATCTCAAATCAAAAGTTATATGGTGTAGAGCCTTAAGTGGGAAAAGATTTGATAGTTTTAGGAGTATATACTAGGTACTCTTTAATTTTATAAGGAAGCTTATTTTGAGTAGCATGATAGGAGTGTAGAAATTAGACTACAAAATACTTACTCAACGCGAACCCACTCTTCCCTCTCTGTATCATAGACCGAACCAAAATTTCCATTTTCAAAAGCAGTAATAGTAATATCTCCAATAGGATCTTGTATACCCATATCCTGAAGATACCTTTCAATATTCAAAATAGCTTCTTCTTCTGACTGCTGACCAACCATTAGGTTATTCCAATCTTCCTGTTGAATCCCCAGTTTAATAGAACCATTTCTTATAAGGGAGTTAGTTGACTCTTCTATTGTTTCCCCCAAAACAAGACTTGTTTGAAAGTGAGTAGTTGATTCATTCAACGCATTTATATGATAAATCCCCGGATTTATAACAGATCCATCCTCCTTAACATATTCACTATAAAGAACAATATCATATCTAAGACCCATAATTCTGAATATTGAAGCAGTTCCATCTAATATTGGAATATCTTGCCGTATCATTTCTCCAGAACTTGGTTGACACCTCTCATGTAGAAGTTCATGTGGTATTACATAAGGAAAATTTGAAGTTGAACGATCAAAGTAATCTGCTAATCCGTCAACCTTGATTCCATTTGGGGTAGATAGACCACCAACTTCATTTCCTAGTTCAACTACCTGAATATTTACAGGATTATCATCATCGACAATTTGACAGCCCCATAAATTTAAATACCGATTTGTATTCTGAACCCCCTCAATAATCTCTTTTTGCATTGTTCGGGTAAGAAAACTATCAGTTTCAGTAATATTGATATAGTTTGGCATTTCTATATCTCCATAATAATCATATAGATCAGATATAGCCCAAATTACAGAACTTACTAACATTAAGAGAGATAATGTTAGAGCGCAACCTCTTTTTTTAGATATTTCTGCTCTTTCAGACACTACAAGTAATAATAATTTTAGCCTTCATATTATACCCCATAGTATATAAGGGGTCAATATTAATCTTTCTCCTAATAGATCCTATCTAATAGTTTCAAAAAATATAGACCAAAAATCCATTACCTTGTATGATCAAATAATTAAGTATTCATCGGATATGTCCACAGAAGCAACATTATTACAAGCAGTACAATCACAAACTTTAAAGAATTACGAAGTATGCCCCGGATTTGAACAGTATAGTACCATCTTTGCATTATCGACTGAGGATTATTCGAAAACAAAACAAAGAATATACTGGGCAGCAACAAGTGAAAGTTTTAAAGAATATTTACTACAACTGGGCTATCCACATTTATTTGAAACTGAACCCTCTAAAGCTCAGTTCTTAAGTGTAGATCGAAGAACATATCCAGGAGGTGCAGCTACTGAAGCTGAGAATCAAAAGAGATTTACATATGAATTAGAGACGGCATGGGAGAATTTACCAATTGAAAGAAAAAGAGAATACGAAGACATGGTTAGACAATACAAACGCATAGAACCCTTAAAACAAAAACAAATAGAACACCTAAAGAGATCTATCGATCAAGCGGCAAAAATAATACACTCATCAGAAACATTACAAGAACTACTTCAACTTGAATTCAACACAGAATCTTCCGCTACTCAGAAAAAACACCAAGTTATTGAATTACTAAAAAAAGAAGATGTACGCATTATTGAAAAAGATATAACACATTTCAGCAAAAAAAATCGAGCAAGAGCTGAAATATCTGAAAATGGCTCAGCAGAAATCTGGGTTGCTGAGAATGATACAGAAATATTTAAAGAAATAATTCATGAATATGCCTCTATTGTATGTATGAGAGAAATCATAAAGAGGCAAAAGATAGCATCACTAAAGTCGCCATCTGATCTCCTTGTCGCACTTGCAAGGGGTATAGCACTAAAAAAGAATCCATTTACAACATCTGCAAGAGCAAAACAAAAAATTCACAAGGAATTCGACAACGGACTTTTTATTATTGATGTAATTACCGGATCTAAATATCTAAAAGAAGATTTAGCATTCCTTCGAACAACTTAGCTAGATTTGATGTCATCTCGACGAACCAGTCTACCTCTTTTTCTTCGCAAGTGGCTTCAGAGAACTATTATTATCTAATATCCTTTTATATGCTTTCTTGTCTAAATTTTTCACATTTTCCAATATACTGTGAATTACAATATTTATTCCACGAATTTCAAGAAAATCTGGAGATATATTATTTGTATCTGACATCAAAGCTTCTAATAAATCAAGATCCTTATTAATTAAATGCCCAACTAAAGAGTCAATTAGATTAGCTACTGGTTCTCTGAATTCCAAATACCTCCAACTACCTTTACCTTCGTTTCTCGCCTGAGTCACCCCATGAATATTCCCTCGAAACCACGCCCTTGGAGAATCCATATCAAGTTTAGCTATTTCAAATTCGTAATCTATCATATCCCCAACGTACAACTCTAACTTCTCATAGTACTCTTTCTGAACCAACTCACTACTCATAATTACCTCAAGTACCTCTTTAAGCTCCTTACTTGTGCATTTATACCCACTAAAGTTTTGCAATAGATTAGGTCTTAATTTATTGATAACAGACTTTGAGTCTGGAGATAAATCATCTAGAAAATTACCTACTAATAGAGCTTCAACCTTTTTAGTCTCATTATTCATATTTCTCTCATCCCCTGTACCAAGAATTCGCCAACCATTTTCTGATATTAATTTTGGTGTAAATTCCCTACCAACCTTTTTCAGCTTTTGTTGGACTGACTTCTGAATCAGAGTATCTAAATCGCCACTTAACCTTCCCGAACCATCTTCTGGTATATGTAATGCCCAAAAAACTAAATAAAACTTTGCAATCCCTCTCCAAATATCCTCATCTGAAAGACTGGGTACACTAGTAATAAATTCGTTCAATTTTTCTATGGCCTTTGGTGCAAGCTTTTTTATAGAAGCAACTTCAGGATGAGCAAAATATCCGTTGTTTACGTTTAATTTACGAACCCCACTCACATCTTGTCTTGCTATTGCATTCAGTGCTTGCCTAACATCAAAATCCTTTACTTGGTTTATTTGAAATGCAGGTGAACCATGTGCTCCAGCTATTCCCGGCCTTTGAAAGTACACTTTATTAATAGAAAGTATATCTGAAAGAGTGATATCCCCCTCAGCCAATTTATGGGCAAGCTCTGGAATCACCTCTATATTAACTTTATCTGAGGCATGACGAGTCTCTCTAGTGTTCAGTTCAGCAATATGACCCAACTGAATCAGAGGTTCTGCTTTATCTCCACTAAGAATCTCACCCGACATCAAAAAAATTTAAAAACTAACAAACCCAACTACATCACTCGCCATCTTCTCAAATATCTTGGGGTTTTTGTAGTAATGATCATGATCTTTGTAAACTTTAAGCTCTAGGTTTAAAAAATACTTTACACCTTCTTGGATATGCTCAATTGCCACACTTTCATCATTCTACACACGAATAATCAGAGTAGGAATCGCAGTATCCTCAGCTGCTTCAAACCCATCATATCTTCTACAGTCTTCGACAAGTGAGTAGGGGATTTTAAATTCCTCACCAGTGCTTCGAATATATGAATAATAACCACACTCTTTCCACTTATCCAGTTCTTGTTTCGAATAAACCATTGGAACCTTCTCACATAATCAATAACAGGAGTAATTTAGATGGGGTAATACAGGATATTCATAACAGGTTAAGCAAACCCCTCGTCGCACATAATGAGATTGTCCCCCTCAAACCAGGGGGACAATCTCAAGTGGTTATTCAGATTTCTCTTCCTTAAAATCAACCTTCACATTCTCTCGTTCGCTTTCATCAGCTTCAAAGAATTCTCGAGCTGAGAATCCGAGCATACCTGCTATCAAATTCGCAGGGAATACCTGGATTCGAGTATTAAAATCTCGAACAGTCCCATTGTAATATCGTCGAGCTTTTTGGATTTCATCCTCAAGACCAGAAAGTTCATTTTGAAGATTAACAAAACTAGAATCCGCCTTAAGTTCTGGATAATTCTCCGCAACCGCAAACAATGACTTAAGCGCACCAGTAAGTTGATTTTCAATTTCTCCTTTTTTCTCTACACTCTGTGTACTCATTGCACTCGTTCGAAGTTCAGCAATTTTCTCAAATGTGCCTTTTTCATGAGAAGCATACCCTTTTACAGTCTCAACAAGGTTAGGAATAAGATCGTACCGACGCTTTAGCTGTACATCAATTCCACTCCATGCTTCATCAACAATATTTTTAAGTTTTACCAGTCCATTGTACAGTCCAATTCCCCAACCTAAAATTCCCAGTACAACTAATCCTCCAATACAAAGAATACCTAAGAATAAGCTATTTGCTAATGCCATAATTATAGTTCTAATAAGTGATAATTAATTTTACTAGAATTGTACTAATAAGTGTAGCGAACAAATTTTATTCCTCCCATTTATTTTTCACTAAAACTTCGGACGTCATAAATGTATCATCATGGTATAGTATTGTGACTTCAGTTTGATTCAATTACCAATACCAACATATTCTATGTGTCAATTCTGTCATTTACACTTGCATACTGAATATTCATTGCTCGATGGTGTAACTAAAATTGATAACCTACTTTCCAAGCTCAAAGACCATGGCATGGATTCCTGCGCTATTACAGACCATGGGGTAATGTATGGAGCATTTGAATTCTGGAATAAATCAAAAGAGTATGGCATTAAACCTATTCTTGGGTGCGAAGTATATGTTTCGATTGGATCAAGATTCAAGAAAGAAACTACCGATTCTGGAAAACGATACTATCACTTAACACTCCTAGCTAAAAATAAAGTTGGTTACCATAATCTTGTGCGACTTGTATCCCGGGGTTTTAAAGAAGGCTTCTACTACAAACCTCGAGTAGATAAAGAACTTCTATCGCTTTACTCTGAGGGGCTCATTTGTCTGACAGGTTGTCCTGGTAGCCCTGTAAATCAAGCGCTCCTGGCAAATAAACCAGACGAAGCAGAAGATTGGGTGAACTTTCTTGGGAATGAGTATGATGATCTCTATTTTGAACTTATGCGCTCAGATATTCCAGAATTGTCAGGATTAGAGGCAAAACAATTAGAACTTAATAAACAATTTGAATTGCCATATGTTGCAACAGTAGATTCACATTACGTAGAACCAGATGACTGGAAAATCCAAGAAATAGCTTGGTGTATTGCGGACGGTAAACAAATACAAGATCCAAAGAGACGTCAATACGGATCAAGAGAGTTCTACATTAAAGGGGAAGAAGAAATGAAGGAACTCTTCTCTGACATACCTGAAGCAGTGAGTAACACCAAGCAAATTGCCGACAAGGTTGAAAAGTATGATATTACATTCGATAGAATACAACCTCAATATTACAATATCCCAAAAGATACCGATTCGTTTACAGTCCTAAAAGAAGAAGCTTTTGAAGGAGCTAAAAAGAGATATGGAGAAGTAACAAAAGAGATTGAAGAAAGGCTAAATTACGAGTTAGAGATAATTGACCAAAAAGGATACAACGATTATTTTCTTGTAGTACAAGATTATTGTAATTGGGCGCGAGAACAAGGAATTATGGTAGGTCCAGGAAGAGGTTCTGGGGCAGGTAGTGTAGTTGCTTATGCACTCGGGATAGTAAATATTGACCCTCTCAGATGGGACCTCATTTTCGAGCGATTCTTGAATCCAGAACGAAATTCCCCACCAGACTTTGATATTGACTTCCAAGACGATAGAAGAGACGAATTATTCAAATATATGTCTAAAACGTATGGTGATGACAAAACAAGTTTTATTGGTACGTTTGGAAGATTAAAAACAAAAGCAGCAATTAGAGATGTTGCCCGCGTTATGGGAATTGATCTCAGTATTGCAGACAAACTTTCAAAGATGGTCATCGTGAAATTTGGTCGTGTTCATACTATTGATCGAATGATGGAAGAAGTTCCTGAATTTAAACAAATTATTGATTCCTCACCTGAACTCCAAGAATTATCCGAACATGTTAGGAAATTAGAAAATATCTCACGACATGTTTCAATACATGCATGCGGATACCTAGTTACACCAAAATCAATCATTGACTACGTCCCTGTCCAGAAAGAGACAAAAGGAGGCGAAAAAATTGTGACCCAAATAGAAGGATGGGTTGTGGAGTATATGGGACTTATGAAATTTGATTTCTTAGGATTATCAAATTTAACAATTATCCAGAATACACTTAAGCTAATAGAACAAAATACGAATGAAGTTATAGATATTGATTCTATATCTTTAGAAGACGATACTACCTTTGAATTATTCAGACAAGGTAATACAACTGGAGTTTTTCAGTTCGAATCGGATGGTATGAAAAAATATCTGAGGGATCTTGCCCCAACAAACTTGGAAGATCTAATCTTTATGAATGCAGCATACAGACCAGGACCTATGCAGTACATCCCCGATTATATTAAACGTAAAAAAGGGGAACAAGAAGTTACCTACCTCCATCCAGACCTTAAGCCAATCCTAGAATCAACATTTGGATTTGCTATCTATCAAGAGCAGGTAATGCGAATCGCTGTAGATTTTGCAGGTTACTCATTAGGACAAGCAGATATGTTGCGTCGAGCGATGGGTAAGAAAAAACCAGAAGTAATGGCGGCTGAAAAGGAAAACTTTGTAAAACTCGCACATGAAAAAGGTCATTCTAAAGAGCTAGCGGAAGAAGTATTTGCCTACCTAGAACCATTCGCTGATTATGGTTTTAATAGATCTCATAGTGCATGTTACTCACTTATTGCGTATCAAACTGCATACCTAAAAGCTAATTACCCACTAGAATTCCTTGCTGGAATTATGCAAACAGACTTGGGAAATGCAGATAAAATATCTCGTGATCTTATTGAAGCTAGAGAAATGGGGGTTGAAGTTAAGCCACCAGATATTAATTTCAGCTTAACTGACTTTACTATAGAGGACTCCAGATCTATTAGGTTTGGATTGAGCGCCATAAAAGGAGGAAGTTCAAAAGTAATGGAGAATATCGTTCAAGAACGAATCGCCAGCGGTAAATTCACCAGTCTTGATGATATTATTCGGAGAGTTGGTACAAAGAAAATTACAAAGAAAGATCTTGAACAACTCACGAAAGTAGGGGCATTAGATAGATTTGGTACTAGGAATCAGATCCTCAACGCCATACCTGCAATATTCGACAAAATTCAGAAAGACGAAAAAAATGCACAAGGTGGCCAGACCGGACTATTTGGTCTTCTAGAAGAAGGCGGAATGAGTATTGCAAATGAAGTAACTCCACTTCCATCAGTACCTAAAGAAGATAATCAACAACGCCTTATTTGGGAGCGAGAACTACTTGGAACTTTTTTAAGTGAACATCCACTCGATAAACATGCTAAAGCTCTCCTCCACAGTGCTATTTTCTCAATCAATTCGCTACTCAAACACCAACCTACAGGAAATAATCAACTGCTATGCATGATCACTAACAAAAAAGTCATCTATACAAAAAAAAGTGGAAAACCTATGGCATTTCTCGCACTTGAAGATATGACAAGTAAATTGGATGGCATAGTATTCCCTAACTCCTATAACCGCCTTATCGATCAAGTCGTAGAAAACACGCCTATAATCATTACAGGAACAATAAATGATAGAGAAGGTGAGAAGAGTATTATTGTTGAAGATATTCAACAAATTAAAGACATCCCAACAAAATCATCTATAGCGATAAGTATTATTGGTGAATCTAATCAAGATAGATTAACTGAATTAAAAGACCTTATCGCGAAAAATAAAGGCACTGTTGAATTAAAAATTATTTACGGAAGCCAAACTAAACGGCACCAATTAGTTACAAAGATTAAGCCTACACCACGTTTAGTTGAGGTCATAAAGAGGTACCAAATTGAATAAGTAGTTATATATTGGCTATATCTTAAAACTAGTGTTATAATCCTGTCTGGTAATATATGAACTACATATTTTGGACTCTACATACAATCGATTTAAAAAATTTTGTATTGAATATTCTAAAGGTTTTTCTTCACTACAAGAGGCAGAACTAACTACTGTTCTCGAGTTAATTCAAAAACTCACAGAACTTAGAAACCATCCGAACGAACGTTATGGCAAGGAAAAAGCAGAATTTATAAGTAATTGGTTGAACTCAAACTCTGTAAAAGCCTCTATAATCCCTGTTGACAACCTCGACGAAACAAAAACTGCAAATAAAGATAATAAATGGTACAACGTCCTGGCTATTTTAGGCGACGAACATAGTTCTGATGCAGCTCCAAAAGGTTTATTTTCAGTTCATCACGATCAAGTTGCAAAATTAAATCCTTCTTTCAACCTAACAGATGAAATGCACCTCGAGCATCCTTGGCTTGAAGATGACATCATTCAATTAGCAACCTCGATGATGGAGGCGGTCTCATTTCAGAAGTGGTGGAATATACAATCACAGAAACACAATCTAATAGGTTCTATCCATTACATTATTAGTGATGGAGAAGAAGTAAATACACTCGGAATGCGAGGTTTGCTAGAAAAATTTTATGCTGAGAAACATCTACCTTCATATGATTTTGGAATCATCTGTGAAGCAACAAGTAAAAACATACCTGTAACCAAAAATGATCAGGAGATGAATTTAGAAATACCCCATGTTGCATACCAAAATAGAGGTAAAATTACGGGGACTGTTAAACTAAAAGAAACTAATGATATTGCAGAATCATTTAAAGAATTTTCTTCAATATTCAAATACATACAAATACGTTTATGGAAAGAGCTTGACGAACTTGACTTAGCATTTGCGAACGATCGTGAATCTTCTGCTCCAACTGCGTTGTCAGCAACGCATGGAGAATTTAAGCACACGAATTCAACAGTCTTTTGGGAGGCACGAACAAATCCTCTGTCTTCCACAGTTCAATCATTAAGTTTTGTAAAAAATATTTTTTCCCACGTATATAAGTCTAATTCTCAAAAAATTCCTGAATTTAGAACCCCATCTATCTCTTTTACATTTGATCTATCATCATTACACTATGAAGAGAGAAAAGACCATTCAGTAATATCGATTTCAAATGGAAGCACACAACATCCTGGATACTTTAACCCCTTAAAAAGAACAGATGCATTACTAGTTCTAGATTTACTTATTGACCACCTTACAGAAAAAGAAAAAGATGCAATAACTAATATCATTTATGGAGATAAATCGAAGCCTAATAGTGTTTCAGAAAAAGGTTCCATTACATTCTCTGAACCCATAGATTTTAAAGCCCTCCAAAATCGAATAAAAGAAACCAAGGAAACCATAGGATATGAGAAATTTGTAACAGAATCATGTAAAAATCATCTTGAAAAAATCATTACGAATGGAACCGAAAATGAATGGAAAGCTTTCGGCTC
>JAGQLH010000140.1 GCA_020429465.1 Candidatus Dojkabacteria bacterium
TATTGCCCTGGATTTGATTTCTCGGATACCAAACCTGAGGCTTGAAGATTGGGATGTTATTTGGCGCGCCTTGATAAACAGGAGTTACACGTACAGAGTTATTGGAATTATGGAAGATAATGTTATCTCAGTTGAAAATGCGAAGTACATCCTGAATTTTCTTACGGACACAGTACCTGAGCTTATTGAACTATCAATGGAAAGGTATAGCAGAGATCATGCATTAACTATAGTTATCAAAGTAATAGCCGAGCACCCTGAACTGTCGCATGAAGCACTCATGTTCACTGAAGGTTTTTTGAATGCTAGAGCCAACAATTATAAAAAAACGTTCTCAAAAAGAGACCTAAAGTACGAGAAAGAAAATGTAGCTAAAATACTTTCCGCAATCTACGGAGTTGATTCGGGTGATAGCGGAAGTAAAACAAAGCGTAGAATCATTGAACTTTTAGAATTACATTTCAATTTCGTTGAGGACGATGGGGAGTATCTAAACACTGCACCGTTAGAAGCTTATCAGCTACTGCTAAGTTGGCTTCAAGAAGATTTTTATGGACGTATTAAGCATGTGGAGGAAATATTAGTATCCGACTTTAATGAGAGTAAGTATTACAAGCGAGGCTTTGATGGTTGGGAACTAATGGGTGGCATGGAGTCAGGATTTTCAAAGCACTACACAATTCACGACCGTGGTTTTGTGAAGTATATTTTGACACCTGCGTTTGAACAGGCCTATCAAGATGACAAAGACGGTTTTTGGAAATTCGTGATCACCAACGTACTCTCTACCTCAGTTGAGCAAGTTTCTGCAGTTAAACCAGATTTCATGAGTAGAGCTGCCATCCCAATAATTATCGAGGAATATCTTAACGGAAAAAATGAAAAACAAGCCTTCGAAATTCTTACAAGCTTTTTGAGAATGAACAAAGGCATCCCTGACCGCTCGAGATTAATTTTTCAGTATTTTAGAGATATGAGAAATATCGAAAAAGATAAGCAATGGAAAATCACAAAAAGCCATCTAGACATGTCAGAGTCTAAGTTGCCACCTAGTACGTTTGTAGAAGATGTTGTTATGAAACTTGCTGTAACTGGAGACGTAGAGGCCTTAGAGTACGTAGAAAGTTGGATGAATAATCCCAACTACATTGACACTACTAACCGATTTCACTTCTATGCAGATACTGTAATAGCTCGACTACTAGACAGCAGTAACGATCTAGCCAAGCAAAAAGGTATACATTTCTTAAAGCTGTATCTAACTCCATCAGGTAAGTGGGAAGATGGCGATAATACGCGTACTTGGGATATTTCCCCATTACTCGTAAAAACTTTCTTCATAGATAGAGATGAGTTGGCTAAGATTATTTACGGCCTCTATGATAGCCAGAAAAAGCTGACAAAAAACCGACAACTCGTTATAACATCGATACTTTCCGATCAAGAAATCAATGATAGTGGTGATGTGCAGTTCCTGTTTTCTGAAATAGTTCAGCCAATCATCTTTAAAAAACTAGATGGAAATATTGAAAATATAGTTAAAAAGTTCTCAAGTCATCATGCTCGTGAGCAATTCTTGAAATTTGCCGAAAAACTCATGGAGGCCAAGAAGTTCAAGCAAGGTATGGATCTTGTCCATATATTCATGAAGGATCCGAATCCTAGCCTTAAAAATGAGCCCGACGATCCAGAAGGCACTTTCAATTACCATCAAAAAATTATCGATGGAAATGAAGAAATAGTTATATCAACTGTGAGAGGCTGGATCCCTTTTGTATTGCGTAGAGCTATAAGAGTCGAAGCGTCTAAGTATCTTGACGAAGTAATTATCATTAATGAGAAATTATTATCAGATGAAAACTACTATGTCCGATTCCAGGCATTAATACTACTCTCTGATTTAGCCAGAAACCGGCATACTGTCGTACCCCCTGAAAGAAAAGAGAGATTCATGTCTCTGGAAAGCGCTAAAAGAATCGAAGATATGGCATTCAATTTTCTCGAAAACGAGGAAAACAGACCATACAAACCACTAATGGAGCGAGTGTTATATTGTTTTAA
>JAGQLH010000141.1 GCA_020429465.1 Candidatus Dojkabacteria bacterium
CACAAATTGGGGAAGTTGTTCGAGTAAGGGAAATCTAAATTTTACCTGGCGACTTATCTTCGCACCGCTAGAAATTCTAGACTACGTCGTAGTACATGAATTGTGCCATCTCAAAGAACAGAATCACTCGCAAAGATTCTGGGATTTAGTAGCAGAGCAAGTTCCAGACTATAAGAAGAAGCGGATTTGGCTTAAAAAACATGGGGCAAACCTGTACTTCTAGGATAGTTTTTAGGATAATCTACTATGAGTACAGAATTAGAACCACAAATAGAATCGCGTATTGAAAAGATCCGGAGGCTCTCACAAGAGTATCACAGTAAGGCTACAGAGCTCCATGATTCTGCACGTTCCCAGCTCCCCGAAGAGGTTAAAACCACCATATCTCCTGCTCGACTCATGACCGAAGGTATAGGAAAAATTATTGTTGGAACAGGGATTGATGTTGCAGGTGGATTACTGACTGCATCTGGGACAATAGGATTGAGCGAACTATTACCCATGGAAGATTACTTAGTTGATACTGCAGTTGCACGGTTGAATGAAGCAATTAGCCACAGAGAAATTCGAAAATCCTCATATGCGCTATCTCATCTATTCAACTGGGTTCCTATTCTTGGTGATTTTGTCAATCCAACCGCAATAGACGGGGCAAAAGATATATGGCAAGCTTCGAAAGCATTTTACTTAGCAATGAAGAATAATGGACCTCAAACAGAAGATTAAAACGACAAATCTGTTCAATGCCTTAGAAAAAATCGAACTTCTTGCATCATTTGATACATTTTCTCAGGATACATTAGAAAATCTCGAAGGTGTATTAGATGATTATGAGAGTTCAAAAAAATCCCTGGCAAAACAACTCAAATCTGATATGAATACCGAACTGGATCATATTAAAACACTAGCAGAATACGATAATCGCAAGGACCTATTAGATGCTGTCGAAACGTATTCACAAGGTATTGAAAAACTCATCCCCGATGAATCTTAGAACCAAAATCACTTCATTTATTGAACAATGTAACTGCATTGGCGAATTAGACAAGTACTTTTGGATAAAACAGGTTCGTATCTGCAGAGAAGATTATTTAGCAGAAATTCAAGAAGTACTTCTACAATCTGAAGTTAGGTTGATAAACCTTGAACTCGAATCAATCCAAAAGATCAAAACGTTACTTGAAGATACCTACCCAGATATTGAATCCGACTACCTACCTTCATATATGCAGCTCTTCCAAGAATTCAAACAAGTTCAAAATGAGCTCACAATTAACCAAATTAACGCTATTAGGGACCAATTACATAATGAAATCCCCACTCAAAGAAAGAAACATACCCGTTCAAACCTAGTAAAAGGAGCAGAATTACATGCAAAGAACATACTATTCAAATCTAGTAACCCAAAAACATTTGAAACGAAACAACAAGTAATTGATAGGATAGAGAAGATAGAACGAAGTGTTCGCGGATTTGATCTTGTTATCGAATCTGAAACCTTTAGATATCTTGCTACAATCACCGGTGTGAATCTCCCTCGATTTTCTGATCGAATTATTCAAGGATATACTCAACTTACTACTCTCAAAAAAGATTCTGTAAAAATTACAATTCAATCACTCTCTGAAATTCTTCATTTTGTATTTATCTGGGATAAAGAATTATCTTCAGATATCCATAGTGATATCCAAAACATTCTTATCCCCTATGCTATAAAAAATATTGCAAAATCTGCTATAATCAAGCCAAATCAAGCATTATTAGAGTTGTTTCATGGCCTTTACTCAAAAGAGCGGGGTATGGAACACCTACTAATCCCTTACCTGTTCTACATAATCACCAAGATTAGACTAACTAGTCTAGTCTTTACTTCCCTTATCCCAAACCTTATACGAGCACTTGCACGCAAAGAAGGCATGAAGGAACAATCAGTACTCAGCTTACATTCAAACGAACTACGAAAAATAGCAAAAAAATCTAGAGTGGGGAATGATATTTTGAGACTAGTAACCGCACTTACAGATAA
>JAGQLH010000142.1 GCA_020429465.1 Candidatus Dojkabacteria bacterium
AGAAAAAATAGCAGAATAAAAATAATGTACAGAAGCGCGAAGGTCGGTTGAAAGAAATAATTATTATCAGCAGTAATAAATTTGCCAAGCTCATCAATGAACGTACCAAATCCAACTCCACCAACTATTGAGGCTATGTAAGCAGATTGCCGGGATATAAAAATAAACATGAGTACAAGTGCAATCATGAGTAGAAAACCTCCCCAAAGCATATGAGCAATATGAAGACCACCGCCACCTAACTGTGGGTATCCAGTTACTACCAAAAATGAGCGTATGAGAAATATGGAAGCAATTGCACTCACAAAGAATATTTCCAAAAATTCGTAAGCATCTATACGCTGAAATTGACTTAATTGCGTTAGGATAGGTAATTTAGGTTTCATAGCAAATGTGATTTTAACTGTGCTATTTTATCAAGATTTCTTTGTATAGTCTCCCATTCTGATGGGGCAATGTAATCACTTTGGATTTCTCTCTGAATAGTCATACGCATATCTGAAAGAGTTTGTATGATACTCGGTTTTAGATGAGGAATGCTAGCATAAAACATCAATCCATCCAGGATAGTTTTATAAGATAAATGGTGGATCTGAGAAGGTGACTGTAAAAGAGAATTGAAGAATCTAAGATCTTGTAGTGGTGAAAGAAGTGGTGTCATCCAATGGGTAATCTGATGAGAATAATGAATAGTTATAGCAGATGCATTATCAATGAAACTATCAGAATTATAGTTTCCTGGTAGTCGATCTGAAAGTGTAAGTACATTTTCTAAAAAATTTTGGAAATAATTCCATGCTCGAAGAGCATGTGCTCTAATATCACTGAATTCTTGATCATCAAATTTGTAATAGAACTGTTCTGAACTAAGATAGTTAGAGACTAAGGTAAAGTAGGTACTATTTCCTTCCAGAATATCTACTAGTTTCGCAAGAAGAGCCTCTTTGCTTGGTGCTATGGCACATTCATGTCCAGAAATAATTCTTGCTGCACGGGTAAAATCATCAAATAGGAAAAGTAATTCAGGATTTTCGCCAAAAAGTAAATCAGCTATATCATGTTCAGATGGTAAATCAGGAGGATGTTCTGATAACACAGGAATATCACTGTATTCAGGATGAATCTCTATATCATCATGGTGACGATATATCTTACGAGCAGTGTTTATATCAATGTTAGGGAAATGAGGTGTGAGAATTTGTAATAGAAAATCACCAGCGGAAAGATGATCTTCGAGCGAGTTATTTTCGTAAAAAATAGCAGGGTGGTAGCCTTCTCCATGGAAACGGTATGTTGCACCATAAATAGCAGGAAAATTTCTTGGTACATACTGAGCAGTAGCTTCTAATTGTGCGAATCTTATTGTATCTAAAAATAGTGGGAGATCTGGAAGCATTGATTAGTATGATATGCATATAATGCCATTGAGTCACTATAGCTCAAAGGTAGGTGTAAAGTAAGTAAAGTATAGTTCACTTCGGGTAAGGAATTTATTCTTCTACTTAATGTGGTTAATATGCACTAAGTTACAAAGTTTTTGATATAATCGGCCTCTACTTTTGTCACTACTCAGCGTATGGGATTAGAAATTACTCAGCTAAATGGGCTTTTGGGGCAAATAAAAGCATTATCTCTACCGGGTATTATTGGGCTAAAAACGGATTTACTACTGCCCACGAACGTTTCCGAAGATGTAGATATGCTAAATGAGGTACCAGCTGAATGGTTATGGGGAAGTGCTGGCTTATTGCTTTCTCAAATTGCATATCCACATTTGCGTAAGGATCCAGAAAACACTATTTCTTCAAAGAGAAAGCTCATAGAGCGAGCACTTATGGGTATTGCGAGCACTATGTTAGGGGCAGGAGCAACAAATTTATTAGG
>JAGQLH010000143.1 GCA_020429465.1 Candidatus Dojkabacteria bacterium
TGGCTTGTTTTTTTATAATCTTGCATCGCTCTATATTATATCTTGAAACGACGCACTGCAAGTGCGGGGTTCTTCCCTTTCCGAAGAAGAAATAGAATACAAGTTAAATACCAAACTTATGGAAAACGGCAAATTTCTATTCTTCCGATTGGTTAGGTATGCTATAGGTAACCAACGTGTTCAAACTCAACTGAAAACAAACCAAAACGGCGTATTCATTATTACCGCCGATAAATGGCAAACAATCATGGAGAAAATAGACAATGAAGAGCTACAAGCTATTTTAGCACATGGCTTAGAGGACGTTTAAATTAAATTCAAATTCGTAGCACTAACTTTCTTCTGTTTATTCTCTCTGGTATTAAAACTAACGCTTGTATTTCCTGCTATGGTTTCTAGGTTAATCTTGTTTAACTCACTTACATGTAAAAACACATCACTTTCGTCCTCGTCAGACTTAATGAAACCAAATCCTTTTTCTTGGTTAAACCACTTAACTTTGCCTGTCTTCATTTAAATTACCTCATTCTTTGTTAATTAGGGAAATGTACATGCAGGTCTTTTAGGTAGCCTAGCTTACAATAGCTTTCGTGGTGCATGAAATTCATACCGTCATATAGCTGTACGTTGCGGTATTCAATTACTTTTGCTTGGAAATTCACTATTTCTTTTGCGCTAGTGTTGCTTGCTAGTTCAAATAGAAACTCCGTTGTTTTGTTTCTATTAACGAGGGCATAGTCGGCAAATTGCTTCTTAGGAGTTTTTTGCTTATAGACGTTAGTAATCATTAACATTTCGTGTGACGCGCCTCTAAAGTCTATTTCGTTGACTATTTTGCCGATAGTTCCCTTAAAGTATTGTAGGTTGTTATCAATTATTTTCCTTTCTATTTTTTGCATAAAATAACCTCCATGTTTAAAGATTTAGCGATTTTTTGCATAGTGTTTAGGTAATTGGTTTCTATCCATTGTGTTCTACACTCGTCTAAGGCTTTTAGCTCTAAACACCTTGTTTCTTCATTTGCGGTATAGGTTAACCCCTTAAACCAGTTCTGGTAGACGAAGACATCGTAAACCTGTAGTAGTTTCTTGTAAAACTCTCCGCATATTCCCTCTGGCAGGACAATTGGCGGGGCTTCCTCCTGTGCTTTTTTGGTAACAATTCCCGTATTCCCGTAGAGATGGGGGTAGTTCGCTTTTATGTGGAACTTGTCGTTACTGGTCTTGACGGCATCTCGTAATTCATATTTCAAAACGTAAGTGAAATACACCAAGAACTGTGCTTTAGAGCAAAACCGCCTATCCCGTTTATTTGAAATATTAAGGAGTATTTCGTTCATAGCGTTAAGGGTAAATAGTCTTCCTGAGGTTCTTTGTAGAGTTCTACAGTCCTCTTGGTTTAACGGGTAGTGGTCTTTCAGGTTTTTCGGCTCTTTGTACTGTTTGAAATGGACTACTTTAGCCTTGCGGTCAGCATTTATCGGTTTTTTCCTCTCGTTAGGTTTTCGCCTATTCAAGCGAATAGGTTTAACAGAAGTGGAAATTGCTTCTGAAGTTTGTGAAAAATTAGATTCGTGCGCATGCACGTTAGATCTAATATCTTTATTAAAGATATTCCTATTATTATATGTAGTCCGAAAAAAATCGGGGTAGGATTTAGAATCACAAAACCCTGTGTCGCTTAATTCTTGTGCTATTGCAGGGTGCAACTGAACGTGATATTGACGGGAAAATTTACCCCCTTTTTCGTTAGTAAAAAGTCTGTAATATTGTATTTTTAATATATTTTCCAGTTCACTTAAAATAATCACATTTTGGTCTGATTTACAACGAGTTGCCGAAGTAAGATATTTATGATTAAGTAGAACGTACCCAG
>JAGQLH010000144.1 GCA_020429465.1 Candidatus Dojkabacteria bacterium
AGATGTTGAGTATTCATCTGGAATAATATCTCCCAATTTACTTTCTTGCTCTTCTCCAATTGGTGCTTCTAATGAAGCTGGTCTTTGTGAGATTCGTATAATGTCGTGGATTTTGTTGACATCAATATCCATTTCTTTTGCAATTTCTTCTGGTTTTGGACGTCGCCCCAATTTTGCTGCAAGCTGCCCTTGTACCTTGCTATATTTATTAATCGTTTCGATCATATGGACAGGTACTCGAATTGTTCTTGCATGGTCCGCAATTGCACGAGTAATAGCTTGTCTAATCCACCATGTTGCATATGTTGAGAATTTAAACCCTCTTCTATATTCAAATTTTTCAACTGCACGCATCAAACCAATATTACCTTCCTGAATAAGATCAAGTAAATCCAATCCACGTTTTGCATATTTTTTAGCAATCGACACAACTAACCTCAAATTTGCAGTAGCGAGTAGATCTTTAGCCTCTAAATCACCACGCTCTATTCGTTTAGCAAGAATAATTTCTTCTTCTGCATTCAACAATGGAATTCTACCAATTTCGTGAAGATACGCCCGAACCGGGTCAGTAGAAATATGTGATCGAATTTTTTTAAGTATACTAATCTTTTGTTCAAATGAAATTCCTCCTCTTGTTCTTCGTGTTTCTGTTTCATCGATATCTACTGGTTCAATAATTTCAATTCCTGTTTCTTGTAACTCACCAACAATATACTCAAGTAGCGGAATATTCTCTTCAATCTCAGGAAAAAACGAAAGTACTTCATCCTGGGTAAGATATCCTTGGGAATTTCCAAGTTCTATAAGTTTTTGGACATTTTTTTTAACTGCTTGTTTTATTGCCATGGTTTCCTTATTATTTTTATCTATCTAAAGTGATATAACGTTGCAAATCGTTTTATATCAGAACTTTTCCAAGTCTTACTTGCTAAAATCTAGTTATTTACTATAAACTAGTGTAGCACCCTAGAGTTGGAAATTATACTATTTTTCTCTGCCTAATTCTAAATTATGCCGTTATATAAATACAAAAAAGCTCCTGTACAGTATAAACGTCAGTACAGATCGCGTAAACCGCAAAGCTCTGAGGTAGTTCTAGAAATTCAGCGTGAACCGCTTACTATCTGGAAACTGTTGCAGGGAATCAAGAATGATATTACAGAGATTCTTACTACGTCTCGTTTTGCCGGTACAGTAGTGCCAGCTATTTGTATTATATATGGTTTAAACTTACTTCTAGGACAAATTATACCAAGTGCAACACAATTCATCCAAGCTCAAACCGGTGGTTTAGAACAAGGAGCCTTAGCAATCGTTCCTTCAAACTTTGTTTCTGCAAAGCAATCGTTTCTTTCTGACCCTGGTAGTACCTACTTTGAACAAATCCAACAAAACGCTAAACGAGCTCGAGTACTGGAAATTGACCCAGTAAGTAATTCTTACAATGGAATCTTTTCACTTTCAATACCAAATCTTAATCTTTCAAATTTATCTGTACAGGCAAATACAAATAGCGGGGTAGAAACGATATACGACCAAGTTTTAGAGAATGGACTCGCACATATGGAATCAACTGGACTACCCATCTCCTCTACCCCAAATAACATCGTCATTTACGGTCATAGTGCTGGTGGAGATTATTATAAACGAACTGGTGATCCTGCTGCTGCTTTCACTATCTTAACTGATATAAAATTAGGAGATACCATTGATGTTACAATCGAAGGAAAAGATTATTCATATAAAGTTTCTAAAACCAAGATTGTTGAGCCAACAGATCTTTCAATCATAGCCGGAGAGGGAAATCCAAGTATCCAGACACTAACACTCTTCACATGCTACCCACCAGGAAAT
>JAGQLH010000145.1 GCA_020429465.1 Candidatus Dojkabacteria bacterium
TTTTTAGTTTTTCCTTCTCCATAACTACGCCCCATTCTTTTTTTGTATAGTAATATTGTATCATTAAGAATCACAAATCACAAGTGATTTGTGATTAATCACTTGTGATTTGTGATAAGTGATTTGTGATTAATATATAAAAGCCCTCTTTAAAGGGCTTTTATGTTTATTTTGAAAAAGAGATAAAATCAATATATCCCTTTTCCCCAATTTTTACAACGGCATTGTAGGGCTTTTTCTCTTTGTTTTTGATTCCTTTTACCAGGGTTTCTTTTCCCTCCAGTAATTCTTTTACATTCGTTTTGGTTAGTTTTTTCTTTCTAAAATGTTCAGCTAAAGTAAACTTACATTCAGGATAATTTGAACAACCATAAAACGATTTTTTTAATACAATATTGTTGCCACACTTAGGACATTTTCCTACACTTCAAAATAACATGTGAGATCAAAGGTAATTTCCTTATCGATACAAATTCCCCGTAGGCGCTCGGGACCTCTTTAGCTTCTTGGAAGCTGTCAGTAGTATATCTAATAATTTATCTCCATTCCCTTTAGTAACGTGTAACTTTCCAAATTTAAAAAAGCGACTCATAGTTTAATTATTTCCTCCCGTTAAATAATAGATAACTATTAAAAATAGACAATACTTGCTCATAAGTAACGGTACTTAAATTGTTTACTTTGGCGTGTTTCATTGCTTGATGAAACTGATTTTTAGTAAACAGTTGACGATATTCTCGATTGACCCATTTTGAAACAAAGTACGTATATAGCTTCCAATATTTATCTGGAACATCTGTGGTATGGCGGGTAAGTTTTATTAAGACACTGTTTACTTTTGGTTTAGGATGAAAGCATTCCGCTGGCAGCTTAAGCAATTGCTGAATCGAGACTTGAGTGTGCAAGAGCAACCCTAGTGTTCGGTGAATATCCAAGGTACGCTTGTAGAATCCTTCTTCAACAATCAGATAGATGTCAGACGCATGGCTTTCAAAAACCACTTTTTTAATAATTTGTGTGCTTAAATGGTAAGGAATACTCCCAACAATTTTATACCTCTGTTTGTTAGGGAATTGAAACTGTAGAATATCTTGGTGAATTAAAGTGACACGAGTATTCAGTTTTAATTTTTCTGACGATAAGTTGAATAGATGACTGTCTAATTCAATAGACGTTACCTGTTTACTTATTTTAGCCAGTTTCGTCGTTAAATGCCCTTTACCTGTTCCAATTTCGTAAACGGTATCGGTTTCTTTTAAATTCAATTGTTTTATTATTTGGTTGAGTACTTTTTCACTCGTTAAAAAGTTTTGAGAATATTTTATATTTTTGTTCATGTAATCACTCCTGAAGTGATTACATCTATAAATAAATACAGAAGTTAAACGATTTGTTTGTAATTTTAGTTATCTGTTTAAAAAGTCATAAGATTAGTCACTGGTAGGAATTAATCTAACGTATTTATTTATCTGCGTAATCACTGTTTTTAGTCTGTTTCAAAATAGTAGATGTTTTATCTACATTACGCATTTGGAATACCAACATGACGAATCCCTCCTTCTTAATTACAAATTTTTAGCATCTAATTTAACTTCAATTCCTATTATACACAAAATTTTAAGATACTGCAATATCAACACACTCTTAAGTTTGCTTCTAAGTCTTATTTCCATAACTTCTTTTACGTTTCCGCCATTCTTTGCTGTTTCGATTTTTATGATATGGTGCAAGTCAGCA
>JAGQLH010000146.1 GCA_020429465.1 Candidatus Dojkabacteria bacterium
ATGTATGGGAACATGCATACTATTTGAAGCATCAAAATAAGAGGGCTGAATACATAGAGAGTTGGTGGAATGTAGTTGACTGGAATAAGGTGAACGATTTCTTTGAAGCTGCACAGTAATTTATACGTACTACCTTTTTTACTATGAAACATAATCCCGTTGCCTGGTTTGAGGTACCTGTAACGGATCTCGATCGAGCAGAAAAATTTTACAATGCTGTTTTTGGCTACAAACTTGAACGTCAAGATGAAATGGATGGTATGACAATGAGTTGGTTTCCTATGGATATGGACGCGCCTGGAGCTGCTGGTTCACTGGTACTTGGGCAAGGAGAACCGTCCGATAAAGGCGTACTTGTTTATTTTAGCCATCCTGACATTGATTCTGGATTAGAACGTGTTGAAGAATATGGAGGAAAAGTTCTTATGGAAAAAACTGATATTGATGAATTCGGATTTATGGCACTAATTATTGATAGTGAGGGTAATCAAATAGGATTACATACCTCGAAACCTATGTAAATTTCTACATAACCTATTATATGCGTTGTCCTTATGGGGCTTTCTTTCCGTACAGTGTATGGTACTGTACTCGATTTTTTATTCCCAAAACAGTGTTTGCATTGCACCAAATACGGTAATTTCATCTGTAATTACTGTACGAAGCATTTTGTACGATTCGAAACTGAACTGCTTTGTCATGTTTGTCATACTCCCCTTCTTCGGACGCAGCTTGAAACTTCTCATGCACGCTGTCGGGAATTTACCCAGCTTCGTCGAGTATCTACTTCTGTGCGGTTTACCGGTATTACAAAAAATCTTCTCCATGAGCTGAAGTACAATTACTATTTCGGACTTGCGGAGGATGTTGCTACTCTTATGATTAAAACCATGGATCTTTCTATGCTTACTGATACGACACTCGTCCCTATTCCTCTTCATTGGTATAAAAAGAATAAGCGGGGATTTAACCAAGCAGAGCTTATTGCCAAGCACCTCGTACGACTGAGTAAAAAATCTACTCGGGTAATTCCTCTTCTTACGCGTGTGAGGAATACGAAAACTCAGGTGGGGATGAAGAAAGAAGATCGTCAGCAGAATCTTACGAATGCATTTAAAGTTAATCCAAAACTTCTCAAAACTATAGAAACTGATACCGTAACACTAGTGGATGATGTATTTACTACCGGGACTACACTAGAACAATGTGCGCAGGTGCTTAAAGAACATGGAATTAAACATGTCGATGCTATCGTATTTGCAAGGGGGTAAAAGATGGTGATAGTTGGTGGAAAAGGTGCGCCCGTATGCGAACCAGGTTATAGCTGAGTTTGAGAAACTTATCGAGATTATTGAGTTTGATGAGAGTTTGGAATATCTTTATGTATAACTTGACTCAGAACGTATTCGTTTAAATATTGGTATTGTGATTGTATTTACATTAAATCCCTAGAATTAAACCTACCTTAACTGTTTCAGAATTACTTATTGATTATTTCTATGTAGTCAATCTTATCTTCTGGTACGCAGATTACATTATTGT
>JAGQLH010000147.1 GCA_020429465.1 Candidatus Dojkabacteria bacterium
TGTATCCCAGCAAGAAATGAAACAGAAGATTCGCCAGGGTGTATTGAGTCCGTAATAGCTAATAAGTACGAAAAGTTAGAAATACTAGTATTGGATGATTGCTCTCATGATAAAACACCAGAAATAATCAAGCAGTATGCTCACTCTGGGGTGAGGTTCATAAAAGGCAAAATCCCAAAAGATGATTGGTTACCTAAGAATTCTGCTTACGATCAGTTAGCTGATGAGGCAAAAGGTGATGTAATTGTTTTTGCTGGTGTCGACATTAGATTCTCAACAAATAGTGTTTCCTCGTTAGTTTCACAGCTTACGAATCTAGATATGATTTCTGTGTTACCAAAAAGGAGCTACGACAAGGAGGGATCAGTATTTATCCAACCTCTACGGTATTGGTGGGAGTTAGGTCTTTGGCGATTCAACGCGTATTCGCCTCCTGTCTTAAGTTCCTGTTGGGCAGTCAAAAGGACTAGATTACAAGAAATTGGTGGTTTTGACGGATTAAAGAAAGCAGTAGAACCAGAGTTAATTTTAGCTAAAAAATTCTCTAAGCTAAGGGCGTATAATTTTTTGGTTTCATCAGATTTACTCGGTGTCGAAAGTGTTAAGTCAGCCAAAGATCAATATGCAACAGCATTAAGAACAAGGTATATTCAGCTACAAAGAAAGCCAGAGTATGTTTTTTTAACTCTATTCTTTGAGTTCATGTTCTTTATAGTTCCCTACATTCTCTTTTTTTGGTCGCTTTATACACAAGATTTTTTGCCAACTATTTGGTCTTTGTCGGCAATAATCATTCTATCGGTAGCAAATGCTGAAGTATACAAACTTGCTTTACGTAAGTTATGGCCAATAGGATTTATTTCTTTACCATTTTTAGTGATAATTGATTGGTACGTTATGTTTAAATCAATGTACGGCTATGAATTTGGTAAAATTACCTGGAAAGACCGCAACATCTGCATACCTCTCCTTAAGGTAGAAAAAGAGCTACCTAAGGCATAAATGTCTATTTTAAATTAGGAAAATAGATTGTGAAAGTGGAGCCTTTGCCTAGTTCACTCTCTACAGATATTTCTGCTTCTGCAAGTTGAGCTAGTTTATGAGTCACGTATAACCCTAGTCCGGTACCATTTTGTTGCCGTGTATGGTAGTCTTCACTTCTAAAAAATTTATCAAATACTCTAGTTTGGTCACCCTTGGCAATTCCAATTCCGCTGTCTATAACTGAAAACTCTACACCTTTGTCTCGCTTCACTGCAGTAATAGCAACGCTACCTTTATCTGTGTATTTTATTGCATTAGTTATGAAGTTCTGCAAAATTTCTTGAACATATAATTTAACTGAGCTAAAAAGTTCTAAAGATGGATCAATATCCACATGTAGCTTTAACCCTTTTTCTTTTGCATCTTTTTCGTATGATAGCAGAAGACTCTCTACGAATTCATGTGCATTTATGTTTTCAATATTTTTCTCTAAGTCCCCTCTCTCCGCTCTAGATAGTGTCGATAGATCATTAATTAAATTT
>JAGQLH010000148.1 GCA_020429465.1 Candidatus Dojkabacteria bacterium
CTATTTACTACAGTTCTTTCGCTAAATATTTGTTCATAGATGTTATCTATTAATGGTAAACCATCTAGTTGTGGATGGAACTTTACTTTATCAGCAGATCCGTTCAATTTTGCTTTAATATCATCTACAGGAATATTAATATTCAATGCTGACAATAAAGTTTCTGTTCTATCTTTTCCTTTTTGATGCATGAATTCAACAGGGTTAATAGCAATTTTATCAAACAATTGATTTAATACAGACTGAGGCGATGGGATACTCATTCCATTCGCATCTGTGTATTTTATCTTTGCTGATTTTCCTCTTTCTAAGGTCCTGTTCAGCTTAGTGTTGTTATCAAATACTATTACTATTTCTCCTACATCTGAATCTTGATTTATTAAAGTAGCATCATTGCCTCCTTCTATTGCTGCTTTGATTGCTTCAAATACTGAAGACTTACCTGCTGCGTTGTGACCAGATATTATGTTTATCTGTCCCGGTGTAATTTCTAGTTCTTTAATTCCTAGAATGTTTTTAATTACTAAGTGTGCTAACTTCATCACTATTCCTCTTATTTTTGATTTTCATTAATTTTGCTTCGTATAAATCTGAGCATTTGACAGCTCCAGACTCATAGTATCCTATTGTCTTGATAGGGACTCCAGTCAACTTCGATACCTCTGATTGGTACATCCCTAATTCTATTCTTAATTTCTTTACTCTCTCAGCTCGTTTCAAAACTCATCTTCTCCGTTCGCATTTCTCTCTGTATCTCATGTGCTTTGAAATGATATACAGGAGAGTACACTTTTCGGTTTGTCTTATTTAAAAACTCTACTACTTTTATTGGTATTATACTCTTTGATTTTTCAATCTGCTTGGCTTGTGCTAGTATTACACCTGCTGCCATATAATAAGCATAAACCGTGTGACTGCTGCCGTCACGGAAAGTAACTATGTATTTTGTTTGTTTCATAATAACACCTTAGACTTTGATTGATTATGAGTTACGTACAACTGTTTATTCAGTCTCGGTTGTAAAGTTCTAATAAATTCTGCTTCAACTCTATTGAGATGGTTACTAGGAACTTGTAACAAATAAACCCTATTAAACTTTTTATCAACCCTATGACTTTCTAATCGTGACATTAATGATACACTCTGACCAATATATACGACTTCATCTCCCTCGCAAAGAAAGTAAATACAACTACCTATAGTTTCACTCAAATATAGGGGTTTTCTTAACTCTTTAATCTGACTTATTGAATAAGGGATTTTATCTTCAGAGTCTATAGGTACTGATGTCGTCTGGATTGTCAATACTTGAGGGAAAACTGCCTCAAGGTTTATATCAAGTGTGTCCAGTAGCTCACTATTATCAAAAAGTAATACTTCATCTTCATCTTCTGCCATTAATCGGTAATGTGGTATTTTACCATCTAATGCTAATTGGGTAAT
>JAGQLH010000149.1 GCA_020429465.1 Candidatus Dojkabacteria bacterium
CCTTCAAAACTAACCAGTGAAAGCAGACCTGTCATCCTCTCCAACTCAAATCCTTTGAGGTCACTCGATTGAGAATAACCTAAAAATATATTCTTAATTATCTGACGCTTCATTTTATTGCGTTCAGTAATGTATTTTTCGAAAGAATATACAAATGCATCTTGAAAATCTTCAGATTGCAAAACCTGTTCATTAAAAATATCAGGGTTTGCTTGAACCATTTCAACCCACTCAAGTGCCCTGTCTTGTCGTAATTTTAAGCTCGCTCCGTACAAGGATTTACTCAATCCCCACGCAATGTTGAGTCCTGGAATTATTGAAGCTATTTGATCCGCTACAACTAGCGCTGAATCTTTTATAATCTGCTTACTTTTATCGTCCATATTTACTTTGCACCACTATACCTGGCTGAATTTTTAGTTACAATGGTTGTAATGATAAACAAGGAAGTGCGGGAATATCTAAATAAAATCGATAATTCATCCTCCCGTCTTAAGGAGCATGAAATATCAGCAAAGATAAGGGGCTTTATTGGTACCCAAAAAGAAAGGACTCTAGAAGATGACGCAGAAATTTTTGCTTTTAGTGTCTATACTGATGAAAGTAATGAGACAGCATGGAACTCTTACTTTGGTCCAATAGCATCATTTGCTGATAAAGACGGTAAACCTGTAGACTTTCCCTCACTGGATACTTTGAGTAAAGAAACCTTAGATTATTGGTCCCATAGGCTTAAAAATGTTAACCATGCTTATTTCAAGGCTCGATATGCAGATTTACTGATTGAATTTAAAGATTATTCAGAGAGTAGTGTTGGGCCAGAGATTTTTGTTGTTGCGATCGATGCTCATATAGCTCTGTCCAAACAAGAAGGTCTAGAAGGTATATACGCTAAGCAAGAGCTGGAGCGGGCTTATTTTTTAGCGAAAAAATACAAACAAAAAGATAAGTTGCAAAATATTTTTGATTTATCAGTCTCATTAGAATCTAAAATTGCACAAGATGATAAGCCTGGTTTGTGGGGGTTTACACTGGAGTGGTTTTTATTAGGTTCAAAAATTAGTATTCCAGAAGACATTTTGGATGCCTACCTAGAGTCATTGGAAGAAAGAAGGGTGAGATTATTGAAACAGAATTCTGTTTGGCCCCTTGAGAACGCAACGATAGGACTGGCTAGATACTACAAATTTATAAATGATTCTTCTAAGGCAGAAGCTGTTT
>JAGQLH010000014.1 GCA_020429465.1 Candidatus Dojkabacteria bacterium
AGCCGGGGTTATTGAGATAAATCTTTTAGGCGGTAATTTACCAGAGTTTCTGTTGCAGGGTCGTACACAAAAATCCCTTCATCTGACTGAATAATTTCGAATCCGATTTGTGCATCTCCATACAGTGTCTTATCGGTAAGAATTGAGAGGTCTTCGATAGTTTTTCGACTCACATTGGATAATTTTGAAGTGTCTAGCATACCATCTTTCAAATCATTAGCTATTTCCTCTAATCGTCCTCCAGAGTTCTCTAGCTGTTTCATTCTATCTTGGTCCATCTGAGTGACTTCTGCATTAGTATCTTCGGGCGTAGTTAATTCAGCATTTTTCCCGCTATAGCTTTTATAAGCTAGTATACCTGCCAATATGGTTACTACAAGAAAAATGAGTACCAATATACTTCCGCCAACTATAAAAAGCGTCTTTTTAGAAGTAGTGGAATTCTGGATGGATTTATTCGAATCGTTAGATGTAGCCATTGAAGTGTGAGCAGTAAAATTTAGAGAATACATAATTCTATCACGGTAAAAATTTAGGTTCTACAATCAAAGAGAAAATTGGTGTTATAGAAAGAGGATATACAACGTCTTATGTATGTAGGTCGTCCGACGGAGATAAAAGAATGGGAGTTCTCACTCCGCCGGACAGAACACTATCCTTTCAAATAGCGGAAATGCCTTTGAAGGGTAGATGATTATAACAAGAACGGAAGTATCCACATGTGATCTTCTAGTTATATAAGAATAGATCTTTAAAAATTAGGCATTATTCAAGAAAAACCAAAGAATGACCCTGAAAGCGTTCCTCCGAGCTCTACCAAGGTCATTTTTTGGTTGGACTAAGGCAAAACCTATCATGCAAGCATGTCGAAGCATAAAGGTTTTGTCAAAATTTAAAGCTTAGAAAACACATAAAAGGAAAGAATAATGAAAAAAGTAATTTGGATTTTAAGTTTAGTATTTTTGTTTGCGTGTATGGAAACTCCAGAAGCAACGCCACTGGTTCAGGAAGGACCTTTGCCTGTAGGGGAAACGGAACGACCAACGGCTGTTTCGGTTGAGCCCAAGTCGGACGTCGAGATTCTCGAAGGGATCCCTGGCGTAAGTGTAAATCGTCAGACTGGAGAGATCACTTTGCCAGCAGTAGAGGGGGTTTTTGGGGAGGTACCTGAGTTTCGGTCATGTATTGTAAGTGGCTTACAAGACTTTGAATTGGTTGAAAAGTTTGATTTTGTTGTAGAACATTGTGAGGGGAACTTACAGGAAGGGAACGCAAATGGTATTTTCACGCTCATTAAAGTAACCTTGCCAGACGTACGCATTAATGGTCTAGTGCTTGCTAGTATTATTGATGGAATTGGAATAGCCGGATTAGGAGAGGGCCTTCAGAAGGTCGCAACTGATGTAATCATTTTTAATCGAGAGGACGGTGAGGATGGCCTCTTAGGTGGGAACATTATTAATGGTAGCTCACAGGCATATACAAATGCTGTTCCAGGCATTAGTTCTACCTTTACCTCGATCCCATTGGGATCCGATAACGTAGATAACTTTAACGCTGTGGGTACGGAGATGTGTCAAACACAGCTAATAGCAATGGAGGATAGTGTCGAAGCTGAAAAACTTTGTAATTCCTATGGTGTTGCAGTATCTACTTCTTGGTTAGGCTGGACGTACGATCAGTACAAAGCTTTCATGAATCTTTCTAGTTTCCAACTTGATTCTGGGCAGATAATTAATTTCGAGCCGATCTCGGAAGAGGCATTTGAGTTTTTGTCCGAAGAATTGAGTGGTCGTCCAGATATCCTACAATGGAAAGAATAACGCCTAAGAACAAGTAACCTAAGCGCTCGGAGAGGTGTGATTGATGATTAAAATTTTTAATCCAACCACATATGACCTACCTCACCGAGCGCTTTTGCATTTTAAATCATAATTAATGCTAAAATCGTTTTATAGATTAGGGTACAAAACACTATGAAAATCTCAAAAGTAATCATCCTCCAAGCTGTACTAGTATTACTTATAGCTATACCTGTTTTAGCAGGCTTCCCAGATGTTCCAGAAAATCATGAATACAAGACAGCAATTGAATTCGTTCAGGGGGAAGGTATAGTAAATGGCTATGGAGATGGTACATATCGTCCTGCGAACACAATAACAAGGGCAGAATTTACAAAAATAATTGTAAATAGTAGGTATCCTAAAGAGGAGATTGATACGTGTGGGGATTTCCCATTTCCTGATGTAGACGAGGCTAACGCATTTGCTAATTTTATATGTTTGGCCTATGAAAAAGGGGTTGTGAGTGGATATACAGATGGAACATATAGACCAAATGAGACAATTTCTTTTGGAGCTATTTCAAAAATTATTGCAAATGCATTTTCAATGGATTCAGACCTTGGTCTTCAAACCGAAGATCATAAATTTAAGCCTTTTGTAGTTAGTCTTCAAGAAAAAGCGGCTATTCCATTAACAATAGAGACAATTGATTCTCTTATAAATAGGGGGGAAATGGCAGAGATTGTTTATAGAATTATGAATAATATAACTGACAAGGAAACAAAAATTTACGAAAATCTTATATCACAATCAGTTACACCTACCCCTGAGCCAACAACAGTCCCAGAGTGTTCTACGGATACTTATAATTGTTCAAGTTTTACTTCACAAATAGCAGCACAGGAACTATTTGAGTTCTGCTTTATACAAACAGGAATAGATATCCATAGGCTTGATGGTGATAATAATGGAATTGCCTGCGAAAGCCAGTTCTAGGGCTATACTACCTACTTAAATGCTCGTGCAATGAGGAGTAATACCGATGCACCAACAAATCCTGCTACGATACTTCCAATAAATCCGGTAGATTGAAGTCCGAGCGCTCCTAGAATAAGTCCACCCACAAGACCTCCAACAAGGCCAAGTAGTATGTCCCCTATAAGTCCAAATTTATTTGTGCCCACAAGTTTATCCGCAAGGAAACCTGCAATTAAACCAATAATAAGAGTTACTAAAATATTCATAGTAATAATGTATAAAAAATAAATTATTTACGTTTTTTCGAAGTAGTTTTTTCTACAAGAACTTCTTCGGTAGTAAAGTAAGCAAGCAACTTTCGTATTGCATATTCTATAAAAACATAGAATAAAATAGCGAAGAGAGTTGAGAACTCAATAACAAATCTTCCTTCAAACTGAGGTGATGGGAATATTCCGATAAATGGATTAATCAGCCCAAAACTTGTTTCATAAATCCAGTTTACAAAATTATTCGATGAGTTAGCTCCAAAGAGCTTGAAGATAATTCGTAAGATAAGTAGCAGGTTTATTGCCCCAAAAATAATCCCAACAAAACCTGAAATTACTGTTTCTTTTTTATAACGACGAATTTGCATAAAGTATGATCATTAAGAAGTAAAATGCAGATTTTAGGCAGTATTGTAAAGTGATTGACGAATACTATTTCGTTCATCTTTTAATTCAACGAGTTCTTTTGAGAGGTAGCGTTCAAGAAATCCATTCGAATCATTAAGAGCAGACTTTAAATTTTTTATTTCCTGCTCAAGTGTTTTGATATGTTGTCTTTTTACTTGTTTCTTGATTGATATTCTAATGCTTGGGGTAGTAGTTTGTTTCATGTCTGCGAAATCTAAGAAATAAAGTACAATACTCCTCACTTGTATTACAAGTATAATACATGTTGTATTTTTAATCAAGTCGTATACATATAGGACGTGATATAGTGGAATTGTCTGCGAGAGTCAGTTTAAGTCTTATAAATTCTTTACAGCATCGGCAACTTCTTGCTTTGCTTGTTCTAAATCCGCTGCAGAATTTACCCAACGTGTAATTGAAATTGTTGCTGATTCTCGTGTTTCATTCGTATCAATAACATCAAGGCCTCGTATCGTAAAAGTATTTCCTGGCTCTATGTTATTAACATAATCCCTCCATACAGTTACATAGATTGTTTTTCCCTGGGTTGTTTCTAAGGTATATTCTTCTTCAGACATTGCAAGAAGCCATATTACCTCACATGGATTTTCGCTAATAATAACCTCTTCCACACCATGAAATGAGAAGTAATCTGAATTAGAATTATCACACTCTAAGGAATTAATTGCGGTATCAATCGATTCGGGTAATGTTTCTTCAGATGAATTGTAAGAACTTGAATTGAGGATATATATACCCACACACGAGCATAAACAAAGAATAGAAAAAAAGAGAACTAGTAGGATGATAAGAAATTTTTTACTCACTGAAGTATTCTAAAAAATAAGTATAAGATCACACATATCTCATTATAATTTTAAGTAGAATATGATAATGTGTGATGAGTCACAAGGATTGGTTCTGAACCTAAAATTATTCTATACTAGTGAAAATTAGTCTTATCTATACTATGGCAGGAACACCACAAAACCAAGGCCCAATAAATAATCAAGCTCAGGCAGTGAATTCGCCACAGCAACAGAATGTACAACCACAGGCAAATCAAATCCCTGTGCCTGTACCGCAGGGTGGGTCGCCACAGACTGTGCCTTTAAATCAATCAGCACAACAACCTGTATCACAACCGCAAGCAATTCAGCAATCTACGCCACAGGCACCACAAGCTACAATTCAACAAAATCAGGTATCAAACCAAGTACAACAACCGCAGCAAACACAAAATGCCACTTTACAACCACAGGTGAACCAATCAGCTCAAGCAGGGCAAATAAATCCGCAGCAAAGTGTGCCACAACAAACACAATCTTCAAGTTTCCAAAACCTTGTTCAACCAGGGACTGTAGAGGCCGCTAATGACAAGCAGAGTGGTATCCCAAGTTTGAATATGGAGGACATGTATGAGAAGAAGAAATTTAAACTTCCGATTAGTCCAGGTAAAATTTTTATGATTCTCATGTTGTTAGGATTAGGTTATGGAGGTTTTTGGGCATATTCTAACCCAGATTCCGTGAAAGCATACCTAAATAATGGATATGCTCCAGAAGTTACATCTGGACAGTTCGCTTCAGCACCATCAACCTGGGAAGCAGAGGAGGTTCGAGTTGATGAGGGTTATCTTTTACAAACGGCAAATAACCCTACGGAAAATTTCCAAGATATAGTCGTTGGAGAAAATACCATTACACTTGCGAGGAATATAGCACAAACAGGTGACCCATTATGGCTTTTATTTAAAATCACTGAAAATCCAGAACCAGACAAAACCGAATTTACTGTTGAATCTGTCGGATTTTCTAGGGTGATGCTTCCAAAAGTAGTGTATGGAGGATTATTAAACACTAAGGTATTAGCTTTTCTTGGTACTCCAGCAGAGACACCTGCAATGTCAATAATCCAATCATTGTTTAAGGAGAATACTCAGCTAGTACTTGCCTCAAAAACAGTAGAGCTACTGCCGGGTGAAGTAGTACTTACTAATGAACCAGATGTATTTCTTCAAAATGTTAACCAAGAATTTGAAAGGTTTAATGGTGCAGATAGTTCAGTACCAGATAGTGTGAATGATGCACTTAAGAGTAAACAGGATAGTCTAGAAAATCTTGGTGAAGGGCTTGGATCTATGGAAGATGTTCTACAAAAAAGTGGATACGATGTAGAAATTCCAGACAAAAATTCATTCTCTGATGCTCAGCAAGATGAATAAAAACTGTAGGAAAAGGGTAATTCTTTCCATTCTAATAGTAATAGGAATCGTTGCACTTTTTGTCCTTGGTTTGAGAGTAGTGAACCCATTTTCTTCCACCTTCGACTCATATACTTCAAAAATTCCTAATACAGTTCCTACTGGGGCATTGTCCGAGCAAATGGAAATAGAGGTTGTAGCAGAAAACTTAGAAATCCCTTGGGCATTAGTCTTTTTACCTAATGAAGAATTACTGGTAACTGAGCGATCAGGATATATCTCTCATATTACCAGTGAAGGAATTGCATCACGTATTTTTGATCTAAGTGCAGAAATAGTAAATCAAGGCGAATCAGGATTGCTTAGTATGATTAAAGATCCAGCATTCGAAGAAAATCAATTCATTTATATCTATCGTTCATACAAAAACTTAGATAATGAAACACGAGTGAGGGTAGATCGATACCGTTATGAAGCTATGAATTTTTATGATAAGGAGACGATAATAGAGGATATCCCGGCTGGATCGTATCATTCAAGTGGTGAGATGGCATTTGGACCTGATGGATTTTTGTACATAACAACAGGGGATGCAGCTGAAAAGGAACTGGCGCAAGATGGATTATCTTTAGCTGGAAAAACACTACGACTAAATAGTGATGGTTCAATTCCGGAAAATAATCCATTTGTTGAAGATGCCTCAATCCGAAATGAAATTTGGACACTCGGACATAGAAATGCACAAGGAATTGATTGGCACCCAAGTACTGGGCAAATGTTTCAATCTGAACATGGACCATCAGGATTTGATGGAGGATCAGGGAGAGACGAAATTAATTTAATACAAAATGGGAAAAACTATGGATGGCCAGATATTACAGGTCTAGAAGAAAAAGAGGGGATGGAATCTCCTTTAATCGAATTTACTCCAGCCATTGCACCAGGAAGTATTGCATTTTATGATGGTGATATGTTCCCAGAGTATCAGAACAAGCTTCTTCTTGCTGCTCTTCGTGGACAAACTGTACTCATTGTTGATATTACGGATGAAGGTGGTTTTAATCCGACAGCAGCTATCTCCGAGATACTTATTGATGATTCTTACGGTAGGATTAGGGAAATTCAAATAGCAGATGATGGCTCAATATACTTCACAACTTCTAATCGGGATGGGAGAGGGGATATCCGTCAAGGTGATGATAAAATCTATCGAATATATCGTTAAAATCCGATCTAGACTTTTCGTAAACATACTATTTCATAGTGTAATAGTATATTTTCTAAATTAAAGTTTCCATAATAATTTATCAGGTGAGAAGTATTCTATGAAATCAATCGCAATTATTGGAGGAGGGGCTGCTGGTTTGATGACGGTAGCTACACTTATAGAATCAAACATAGATGCAGAGATTCATCTTTTCGAGAAAAACGATAAATTAGGTATAAAAGTAAGCTTGAGTGGTGGCGGTAGGTGTAATGTTACAACTGGGATTAATGATAGAAGGACACTACTTTCTAATTACATTAGGGGTGATAAATTTCTGCGTCCTGCAATGGCGGCATTCCCACCAAGCAAAGTTCGTGAGTGGTTCGAAGATAAAGGGCTGGTACTAAAAGAACAAGATGATAAAAGAGTATTTCCCGCATCCGATAATGGGAATGATGTTATTGCAGTATTCTTGAAACTGTTCAAAAATCATCGCTTGCATATTCATTCGAAAGAGGGGGTGTTGGATGTAGAATTTGATGACCAGTTTCGTATAAAAACTGAAAAAGAAAAATATACTTTTGATAGTGTAGTTATAACGACAGGGGGTAACGCGTATAGAAAAACTGGATCAACTGGAGATGGGTATGGTTTTGCACGAAAATTAGGACATACAGTAACACCATTAGGTCCATCACTTAATAGTTTTTTTGCTGAGCAGGCATGGTGTAAGGAAAATTCTGGAATAAGCTTTCCAAATGCAAAATTACGGACAACACTTTCATCTGGTGAGCAAAAACAAGAGAGTGGTCCGGTATTATTAACTCATTTTGGTATATCGGGACCAGCGGTATTTGCGTTGGCTGCACATGCCGCATTTGAGCCAATCACACCAAAAAATCCTCTTGAGGTATTTCTTATTCCTGATAAATCATTTCAATTCGATACCCTAGATAAAGAACTACAAAGTAGGTTTATGCAAGATGGAGGAAAGCTCCCACATAATATAATTTCTGATTGGTTTCCTGAACGATTTGTGAAAGCTGTTATTTCATTAACAGGTGTTGGTAGTAAGAAATCAGCGGATACTACTAGAACTGAGCGCCAACAAATTGTACGGTATTTAACAGAAGGGTTGCCTTTAACGATAACAGCGAGAAGACCAGGAGATGAATTTGTTAGTGCTGGAGGTGTCTCTCTCGATGAAATTAATCCTAAGACTATGGAGTCACGACTCTTGGATAACCTCTACTTTGCGGGGGAAATTTTAAATGTAGATGGTTTAACTGGGGGATTCAATCTTCAATCAGCCTGGGCCACTGGTCGGTTAGCCGGTCGAGGTATACTTCTTAAGAGTGAGAGTCTTTACTAACTTTCATGCTCAGTCCGATTCGCTTTCTGTCCAAATCTATCTCCATTACCTTTACGTCTACCTTTTGATGGAGGGAAACAATGGTATTTGGATCAGATACGAATTCATCTGATAATTGCGAAATATGCACTAATCCATCGCAATGTACACCTATATCAACAAATGCCCCAAAATTAGTTATGTTAGTTACAATTCCTGGTAGGATCATTCCAGTTTCTAAATCAGTGATTTCATGTATATCATCTCTAAATTTGAAAGTTTCAGTTTTTCCTCGAGGGTCTCTTCCAGGTTTTTTGAGTTCCTTTAGAATATCATTGAGAGTTAATACTCCGATCTCTTCATCAACATAGTCTTCTACCGTAATTGTATCGATATATTCTGCGTTTCCGATAAGTTCTTCTAATGGTATAGCTAGATCTTTAGCCATTGTTTTGACAATAGTATAACGTTCGGGGTGAACTGCAGAGTTATCTAAAGGATTATCGGAATTGGTAATTCTCAAAAAACCGGCAGATTGTTCAAATGCTTTTTTACCTAGTTTAGGGACTTTTAGTAGTTCTTTTCGAGATCTAAATCTACCATGTTCAGTCCTATACGTAATTATGTTTTCAGCAAGAGCAGGGCCAAGACCAGAAACATACAGCAGTAAATGCTTACTAGCTGTATTTAAATTTATTCCAACATGATTTACACAGCTCTCAACAGTAAAATCGAGGCTTTTCTTAAGTTTTGATTGGTCTACATCATGTTGATACTGCCCAATTCCTATTGATTTTGGATCAATCTTTACAAGTTCAGCTAATGGATCCATAAGCCTCCTTCCGATTGAAATAGCACCTCGTACGGTCACATCTTTGTCAGGGAATTCTGCTCGTGCAATTTCTGAAGCTGAATATATTGAAGCACCATCTTCACTCACTACAAATAGTTCGGGCATATTTGGTAATGATAAATTTCGAACAAACTTTTCTGTCTCGCGGCTTGCTGTACCATTCCCAACTGCAATAGCTTCAACCTTGTATTTATGAATTAAATCAATAATAGTAGAAGCCGCTTTCTTTTCGGAATCGCCGAGCAAGTAAATGACTGTATGTTCCGTTAATTCTCCTTTTGAATCGAGAACAACGACTTTGCATCCAGTCCTATACCCAGGATCAATAGATAGAATCCGTTTATGACCAAGAGGAGCTTCTAGGAGTAATTGCCTTAGGTTTTTACTAAAAACTTCTATTGCCTCGTCATCAGCGTGCTCTTTTGCTAATGTTGTAAATTCATTTTCCATCGACTTTCCAAGCAATCGTTTGTAAGAATCCTTTATTGCCATGATAATTTGCTGTGCTGATTCGTTTTTTGTTCGGACAAAATGTTTTTCTAATAGTGATAACGCTTTGGGTTCTGGTGGTGAGATTGATACTCGAAGAAATCCCTCTGTTTTTCCTCTTTGAATAGCAAGAAATCGATGTGAAGGGCAATCTAAAAGTGACTGCTGAAATTTAAAATAATCTTTATATTTAGAAGCATCAGCTTCTTTTGTTTTGATAACTTTTGAAGTTATAAGAGCATGTTTCTTAAACAAAGTTCTCATCTGGGTTCGAGCTTTAGTGTCCTCATTTATCCATTCAGCTATTATTGTTCGTGCACCAGAGAGTGCTTCTTCTTCACTTTTTATGTTTGACGATAGATATTTTTTTGCTTCGTGAGAAATAGAGATATCTTCTTGGGAAAAAATAATCTTTGCAAGAGGCTCGAGTCCATGTTTCCGAGCTATATCTGCTTTTGTTTGTTTCTTTTTTTTGAATGGTAAATAAAGATCTTCAAGAGTGGAACTATCGTGTGCTGCAATAATTTTTTCTCGTAATTCTTTTGTAAGCTTTCCTTGTTCTTTTATTGTGTCAAGTATGAACTCTCGACGTTTTTCTAGTGCTTCCAGTTCTTCATGGCGATTTTGTATTTCGGCGATTTGAAGTTCATCTAAATTTTCTGTTTGTTCCTTTCTATAACGAGCAATAAAAGGGATCGTAGCGCCATCATTTAATAATTCAATTGTCGCACGTATTTGTTTTTCAGTTAATGAAAATTCTTGGCCTATACTGCGTACTAAAGAAGAGTCCATAATCAATGAAGTGCACTATATTGTTTTTAAATTAATTTCGTCAGTTATCTGTACTTGTTCTACAAACTCAGGTACATGGCTAATAAGTATTAGTCCACCTTTATATTCAGAAATTGCCTTGGCGATGATTGGAAGGTGCCTAAAATTAATATGGTTCGTTGGTTCGTCCATAATAAGAAGTCCTGGTTTTTGGAGCATAAAACGAGCGTAGCAGAGTAATCCTTTTTGTCCTTCAGATAAAGACCGAATTTTATTTTTGAGTAATTCTCCACTAAGAAGGAATCTTCCAGCAGCAGCATATCGTTCTTCGTTTGTTGTTTCAAATGCTACACTTTCTAAGGATTCAATAGCTGTCTGATCAAAATCAAGTTCGGAAAAGTCTTGGCTATAATAACCGATTCTAAGCTCTTTATCGAATTCCACACCGCTTCCAGCAAGCATTGATCTGAGTAGGGTACTTTTACCAACACCGTTTGGACCAGATATAAGGAGGCGATCACCCTTATGAACTTCTTTTTCTACTGTCCTCGTTTCGACTTTACCATTTCGAAGAAAATCTATGGTGTTAATTTTCATTAGCGATGATCGAAGGTGTTGATGTGGAATAGTAAATTCAGGAATAGTTTTATCTTCCCTTCGGATTTCCACCATAGTTTCTCTGTCTTCTTCAATTTCCTTTCGTACCTTTTTGGCTAATCTCCTCATCGCTACACTTTTACCTCCAAGTCGATTTACTTTCTCGAATCTATCTTTAACGCTTTTTTGAATTCGTGCATTTTGAAGTCGTTGTTTTTCAATGTGACTCGATATTTGTTCAACAACATCGTAGTAGTTACCTACGAATTGTTCTACTTTTTGAGTGTAGACATCTAAGTTTAATACACCATCGGTAAATGAGTTAAGGAAATCAGCATCATGTGAAATTACGATACAAGTATTCCAATAGTAGGTAAGGAAACTCGTAAGGTGTTCTATTCCTTCTTTATCAAGATTATTTGTCGGCTCATCTAATAGCAATATATCTGGCTCTTGAATCAATGCATATGCCAATAATAATCGTGCCTTTTGTCCACCTGATAGATCTCGAACTTTTTTTGTAATATCAATGCTTAAATTGACTACATCAAGTACCTCTTTAATATTCTTCTCAATCCCATGTTTCTTTTCTGTAAATGCCGTCTCAAAGTACTCAACAAGTGTAAGATCGAACATTTCTTCGGGAACTATTTGCTCAGCTATTGCTACTGTAGCATTCGTGTCCATCAAAATTCTTCCGGACACAGGTTTGAGCTTCCCCATTAATAATTTGAATATAGTACTTTTCCCAGCACCATTTTGCCCCATAATAGTAATCTTTGAGTTTCTTCGTACATTAAAGCTAGCTTTGTCCAGGATTGGTTTTTCAATGTCATAGTGGAACGAAACCTCGTCAAATCGTACGACTGTGTCTTGTTTTTCCATAGTAGTTAAAGTATCAGTGAGTAAATTACAAGTTAGGGTAGTCGAATTCTATTTTTTTCAATAATTATTTTTCGTTGTTTATATAGTGCTCCAATTGCTTCTTTAAATTTTTTCTTACTTATACCAAATTTCCGCTTTATATCTTCAGGACTAGATGTATCACTTAGATTTAGCTTCCCTTGGGACTTTAAGAGTGCATCCATAATTTTTTCTTGAGTAGTTTTAATACTTCCTTTATAGCCTAGCGGTTGGATTGATAAGTCGATACGGTTATCTTCTCGTATTGTTTTTACATATACCGTAATTTTTTCTCCGACAGATAACTTTTTAAATACTTCGTTTTTATAAACAAGACCTGAGTATAGATTGTCAAAGAAAACTTTAAATCCAAGATCAGTTTCTTCATATACATAGCCGGTTAGTTTTTGGTTCCTTTTGTATTCATCGAGTGGAACGTGTTCAGTTATATATTCATCGACCTTTTCAGTTCCTCTGAGCTTATTTGTTTCTGAATCAAGCCAATAGAGTAGTAAATAATCTTCTCCGTCATTCATTGGTGCCACTTGATCTTCCTTTAGTACAAGTACAAGCCCATCAGGCGTTTCAAGGAATGTTCCGCGATTTGTGGAATTTTTTACAGTTCCAGGTCCAATCTTTTTCATCATAATGTATAAGAAACTATATAGTTCAGTAGGAATTATAGCAGTAAGAGTAAATTAAATGACATCAAGAATGATTCTAATAGGTATGGATGAGTTGGTATCGTTATATTTTTAGTTGCTTTTAAATAAAAAATTCTAGGGAACCACATTCTATAGTAGAGTAAATAGAATTTGTGTGAAACTATGTACCTAGTCCATAGCTTTATTTAGATTTGATCCATAATCCATTATATACTATAATGTAAATACAACAGAATATTACTTAACATATTAATTTTGATGAAATGGAGTCAGGAATGACAAAAACGTTGGCAGTAGTAGCAATAGTACTATCTATTGGGGCTTTATCTCTTAGTTGGGTAGCATACAATAGATCCGGTGAAGATTTAGAAAATCAAATTGAGGATGCTATGGAAGAATCCGTACAGGATGTAGAAGAAGGATTAGATGAAGTAGAACAGGGTATGGATTATTTGGCCTTGAGAGCAGAAATAGCAGGAATTCAAGCGAGAGCAGAAGTTGCTGAGGAGTATACAGAGGCAGAAGCTGAAATCAGAATTTTACGAGCTGACTTAGCACAAGAGTATTCAGAAGCAGAAGCTGAAGTACAAAGGGAACTCGCAGAAATTGATGCTGAGCTCGAAATTGCTGAACAACAATTTAGGAATGAAAGCGCGGATGGGGTAAACACCCTTGAACAACTTCTTGAGGATTTAGAACGAGAAATTCGAGAGGATGGAAGTTCTAATCAAGTTAATTAGTTGTTGATAGGGACTGTAGTAGATAGAGGAGAAGAATGCAATTTAGTTATTAAGCAATATAAAAAATGAAGAACAAAGAAAAGATAAATTCAACAGCGAAAGAGTTACAACACAGAATTGATGCACTTGAGCATGATCTTAAATCCGAGGTTTCTGATTCTTGGTTTAAATCGAAAAACGAAGAGGTGAAATCTAAATATAATGAATTGCTAGCAAATATTGAGGAGCAGAAACGTAAGACTGATCAATTTGTTGGAGAAACTAAAGATGATATGAAGGATAGCTGGGAAGATATGCAAATAGATATGCAAAAAGAGTATGACAAAGCAAAAGTAGAAGTACAAGCATTCATGAGTAAACACTTCTAGGAAAACATTGAAAACCAAAAGGATAGGGGGAACCCCTATCCTTTTTTTATTACTTTAGAGATTAAGCTACTGTTTACCCAGCACATACTCCATTTGGAACAGGTTTTTCTGGAGTAGCAAGCACTGGAATAATTCCATTTGCATACCCAATATCAAACAGCATTCCTTCTGACACCTCACCCATCATTTCTTTAGGTTCTAGATTTACAATGAAAAGTGCCTGTTTATCTATGATTTCTGTACAATCTTCGCGTTCTTTCTTCATTCCCACCAGTATGGTTCTGGAGAAATCACCAAAATCAACGCTGAGTTTAACGAGTTTGTCAGATTTTGGTACATCTTCTACGTTTGTAATGGTCCCGATTCTAATATCAAGCTTTTCAATATCTTTGAATGAAACAGTAGGTTTTACTGGTAATGTTTTATGAGACATTGTTGGCGATATGATAATTTATTCTGTTGGAGTTTCCTCTGGTTCAATAGTATCTTCAAGGATAGTAATGTGAACCTTATCAATATATTCTTCATCTTTATCAACAACTTCTAATTCGAGATTCGTCTCTGGAACTCTAATTTTCTCACCTTCTTCTGGGAATCGATGAATAATATTTAGAATAAGCCATCCAATTGTTTTGTGTTTTGGGAATTCCTCTGGAAACTCTAAATTAAGTAGAGGTTCGATTTGCTCAAGTGTCGCATCACCTTCTGCCCGGAATGTTATATCGTCAATTCTTTCAATGATAATTTCTAGCTCATCGGTTTCATCCTCAATTTCCCCAAAAATTTCTTCTACGATGTCTTCAAGCGTGATAAGTCCATTTGTATTTCCATATTCATCTAAAACAATTGCCATATGAAGACGTTTTCGTTGAAATTCAAAAAAGAGATCATCAAGAATCTTTGTCTCAGGAATTTTGAATGCAGGTGTTGAACAGAAATCAATCACAGGGCGATCAAGATTTTTAGGATCAGTTAAAAATGGTGCAAGTTGAATAGTGTGAATAATGTAATCAATAGTGTCTATCGACTCTGTGAATACGGGAACACGAGAGACATTTTTATCTGCAGATAGTAAAAGTAGGTCTTTTACTGGACTGTCTGCATGAATAGCAGTGATTTCACTTCGAGCAGTCATAATTTCTTTTACTTCTCTATCGTTGAGTAGAAGAAGCTGTTTCATCATCTCGTATTCTTTACTTTCAAGAGCTCCTTGTAAATGTCCTATACCAAGTGTTGCGTGAATCTCTTCTTCAAGTAACACTCGTTCTTGATCTTCGTTTAATGGTTTCATCGTATCCATCCCTTTATTGATTAATTGGATAGGTAATAGTAAAGGAAATGTTAGAATTCTCAATAATTCAAGTAGATGAGCAGTAGCTCGAGAAAAATGTATGGGATAGAGAATCGCAATCTTTTTTGGGAGTATTTCACCAAAAATAATAACAAGTACTGTACCTACACTTGCAGAAAGCGTTCCACCAAGTTCAATACCAAATACCGTGGTAAAAAAAATGGTAAGGTACGTTGCAAGAAAAATATTTACTCCATTACTCATGATCAAACTAAGAGATATAACCATATCAAGCTTCTGATAGAGTCTATACATTAAATTTGATGCAAATTTACCGTCATTTTTAATAACTTCAATTCGAGCAGGGGAAAGATTAGTAAAAGCAGTTTCGGCGCCTGAAAAAACACCTGATAAAAACAAAAGTCCGATCACATTCAATGCGACCGGCAATATGGCAACTTCCGTAGAATCCATCACAATGGTTACAAAACTTAAACAGTACTAATTATAATATAAATAGCGCTATTATGCTATGTTTTGAAGCATTGATATGTAGAATTATAAAATCCAGAATTGTAGCTTCTTAGATCTTTGGGAGGGCCGAAACTATTGAGTTTTTTCCCTACTGATTTAATGCTAGAATTGCATTATATTTATCATATGAAGATATGAATACTATAAAAGTTGCAGTTATTGGTACGGGATTTGGACAGGATGTAATTTCTGTCTTTCAAAAGTTAAAGGGGGCAGAGGTAGTTGCGATTGCAGCACGAGACGAAGAGAAAACAAAAGCAGTTGCTGAAAAATTTTCAGTTCCTCGATACTACACCGATTGGAAGAATATGTTAGATGAAGTGGATATTGATCTTATTTCCATTCAATCCCCAAATTTCCTCCACAAAGAAATGTTTGAATATGCACTTGCAAAAAACATACATATTCTTCTTGATAAGCCTGCTGGGACTACAGTAAAAGAAATTGATGAAATGATAGAAAAAAGTAAAGGCTATGAAAAGCATATTGTAATTAACCATTTAGCAAGATTCCACCCATATATCGAATTCATGCGAGATGAACTAGAAAAAGAGAAACTGGGTACAGTTACAGCGATTAGATTAGCAGGGTATTTACCATGGCTTAGTACTGGGGATGTTGATTTCACCTGGGCACTATATGAGGAGCATGGCGGAGGCATAGAACGACTTTACGTATCTCACTTGATAGACCTTGCCCGTTTCGTAGCAGGAATGCCTGATGTCAAAAGCAAACATATAATTTCTCAGGTAATTAAAGATTCAAAATTCGATGAACAACCAACGGGGGCTACTCAGTTTTCGGGACAATTTGAATTTGAGAATGAAATTTCCGTACAACTTTTTGCAAATTACTACACACAAGGACATAAAGATCTTGAAATACAAATATTTGGAACAGAAGGAATTATTTTCTACGATTCTATTAATGAATTACGAGTAGCAAGGAGAGCTGGTACTCCTCTGGTAAAACATGACATCCCAGATCCACTCCCAGATATTCAAGTAGGGCGATCACTTCTTAGTAAATCGATGAAATATCTTGCAAATGCCTACATAGATCTTATTAATGGAGATGAATCAAAAATTAATGACTTCTGTACATTAGAGGCGGCACGAGATAATTTAGGTATGATCTTGTAAAAAATTATTAATAATTCATTTTCATATACCTGTCACCAGATGTAAGTTCATCCAGCATTTGATTAATTCGCTTTTGCCTTGTTTCTTCTCGTTTTGCTTGTGTAATCCATCTGATATAGTCATTTTTCTGATATGCAGGCCGTTTTTGGTATTCTTTCTCGAGTGAATTTACTTCTAATAATTGCTGTATATCGTTGGGTAGTGGATGAACCTCTCTCGTAAGCTTACCTGCTTCTTCCAATGAAATATAGGGATTGGGGGTTTGTAAGTTCATGGTAATTTATTTTTCTACAAATACAATTGCATTGGGAAGGTTTCTTCCAGGTCCGACTTTATACCCATCATACCAAAGTGATGTTGACCATCCACCATCCATGTTTATGGCATTGTCTACTCCCATTCTGTGAAGTACGTAGCCTGATTCTACTACTGATACATTATGAATTACCCCAATGTAAACCATCTCATCGTTGTGTGCGATAAATCCACGACTACTTTTTACTGTCATTTTAGGATCTCCTTCATCCTCTATAGCTAGATTTCTATCAAATACGAGTGATGGATAATTTGAAATCACTCCAGTTGGAGTTATATCTGAGGTGTTTACATCTTTCACATTAGGAATAAATTCTACAGAATCTTCTTTAAAGATTATGGCGGGGTTCGTACTATAGAGATTCTTATCAATATTTATATAATTTTTTTCAGGAGTCATAACTAGTGGATCAAAGCTATTACTTTTGCCATTACAGGAATCATATTCAGTAGGACAAAAATAAGTTCCATTCACTGCAGCATACCCTCCATTGTCAAAAACGTATTGCTCAAGAGGCTGTACCGGACAGTTATCTCCACAATCAGTGTCTGCAAGTACGTCTGTCAGTACTCGTGTAGTTGCAAGATTAGCAGCTACATATTCAATTCCAAACGTTCCTTTACTGGTAATAACCTGATCTTCAAAATATCCCGTGTTAGGCGAAGGTGGTTCATCTGGGAGTTGGGTGTAATTGGTATCAACCATCTGTGTGAGATGTGATACCTCTCCACGCAGTACAAGCGTTTCTTGATTCATACCAGTAAGTGTAAGTGGTCTGGCTTGTTTTTCATCAAGTCGAGTAAGATATTCATTGAGATCGGTATTTTCATCCCAAGTAATTTCTGAGTCAAGTGCCCGCATAATTATTTTCGCTGCCTGTCCAAAACTTACAGGATCTTCCGGTCGGAAATAGCCATCAGAGTATCCTTGTAAAATGTCAGTTTTCTCCGCCTGACAAATGAAAGTAATAAATACATTGTCATTAGGTACGTCTGGAAATACATCAGTATATTCACATGATTCTATAGTTGCATCTGAAAATGCTGTATTTACAACAATTTTGGTAAGTTCTGCACGAGAAATTTGGTTTTCTGGTCTAAATAACCCATCGGTATACCCGTCCACTATTCCATTTTCCTTCACGTATTCAATCTCATTTGCATATTCATAGTAGTCTGATACATCAGGAAAAGTAGTAGCTCCAAGAGTAGGGGAGGTAAGTAAAAATAGGATAAAAAATGATGTGAGCAGGTTTTTGGTCATAATAATAATTTTGTTACTGTAAAAATGTAGGAAGTGGCAACCTCAAAGAAAAACCACGCTTTGTTTTTTCTCCATGTAAAGCCTTAAGTGTATTTTCTGGGCCCCATGCTCGCTTAAGTGTTTCGAAGCATAAGCTCGAGAGCTGACTTTTTATTTTATCAGGAATAGGTATCGTTGGATGGATTTGGTAATGGTGCCTATCGTGATTTGCACCACCTTTAAAAAACTCTTGTAGCCCAGGTACACCTTTTTCACGTGTTTCGTAAGACAAATCGATTACTCTGTAACCCTGATCGGCACGGGCTTCATTACCATCAAAAATTCTTCGTAAATACACTACCTGTAATATTCTTTTTATATTCCTTGTGTACATGTCGTCTAGGTTGGTATTGTCAACAACCAAATTGGCGTATTCGTCTAGAAATGCTGCAACGGCAACTTCTAATCGATTAGAAAAACCGGGTTTAGTTTCATTGTAAAGATCATGATAGGTAACGTAGTTATCAATGATATATTGTCCTACTTCAGTCATGTAATGGATTCGTTCTGAGGAGTCTTTAATTCTATCTGCGTTCAGCATTAGACTAGAAAGATGTGCTAATGAAGGAGAACTGGCTTGAGCCTCATCTATGTGTTTAAAGCTATTATCACTCGTAGCATGGGCGTAAAGTTCAATAATATCCCATAAAGCAGCATCGGACATTGTTCGTTCATCCTGGTAAATCCATGTGCTTCTTTCATTTAAATGGGGCAAATCTTCCGGTCGAATACCAAAAGGAATCTCATTACTTTGCAATGTGATTGTAGTAGGCAACGAGATAGCCTTGGTATCAAATAATTTATCTAAATTTGTACCTGGCCCAAGGGCTGATGCTGCTGAAGTTTCAACAAATTGTGGGTCTAGGTTACTAGCGGGAGTGCTATAGCTTTCGATTTGAGACATTTTTGAATAGAATAATTCTTAGTCTAGAGATACTATAGCATGGGGTTGTTACTTACCTTGAAAAGGTAAAATATATCAGTTACTATCCTAGCTTCCCCAAAAGGTGAGTATAGTCACTGAATAGTATATATAAGCTTTGTTTAAATAATGCTGATTTCTTAGAATGAATCCTCGTACTTCTCGAGATTTTGTATTCATATGTTAATCTCTCAGTGCTAAAATTCAAACTGAAGAATGTAGTGCGAAATTTTACTTTTTATAGAACCCAATTTAGGGTGCATACGTAGTTATGTCAAAAATTGCCTCAGTTTATGCTCGTGAAATATTAGCAAGTGGTGCAAATCCAACATTAGAAGCGGAAGTAGTACTTGAAAGTGGAGCCAGAGGTATTGCATCAGTTCCTTATGGTGCCTCCGCAGGTATACATGAAGCTACAGTGTTATTGGACGAAGATAAAAGTAGATATAACGGGAAGGGAATGTTGAAGGCAATTGGTCATATAAATGGTGAAATCAGTGAAGCACTTGTAGGGATGGATGCAGATGATCAAAGAGCTATTGATAATCGAATGATTGAGCTTGATGGAACTCCAAATAAAGCTCGATTTGGCGGAAATGCAATTTTAGGAGTATCACTTGCTGTTGCACATGCTATGGCAGAGGAAAAGGGAATGCCACTATATAGATATATTCGAGAAGTTTATAACCTTGGAATTACAGAGTATAGATTACCAAACCCAATGATGGTTGTAATCGAAGGTGGGAAGCATGCTGATAATTCAACTGACTTCCAAGAATATATTGTGTCAGCATTTGGAAAGGATACTGCAAAAGAAAATGTCAGAATGGGGATTGAGATATACCAGACTTTG
>JAGQLH010000150.1 GCA_020429465.1 Candidatus Dojkabacteria bacterium
AGGATGTTATTGCTTCAAATGTCTTCATAAGCTGCTTTCTTTGTGCACTTGCGGTTTCCCCTAGCCATCCTAGTTTTGCGCCTAAATGTACATCCGATGTTTGTAAAAGCTTTATCATAGTTGCACTTTAAAGTCCGTTTTTGATGAAAATAGTATCTGCTTAGTTTACACTATCTTGAATCAGGGTGCGTTTTCAATTGCAAATTCCCCTGTACAGACATCTCCGAAGAAGAAGGTAAATCCTGGCATAGTAAGATCATAAACAATTTCTGGTTCTCCTGCTGAATTTTCAACCGTATATCGATAACACTCAGTTGTGCTTATTCCAATTGCTCGGTATATAAATTGTAGTAATGGGATTGCTAAAATTCCTAATATAAGCCCCACAAACCACATTGCGAACTGCTTGAGGGTGTCACCTCGTTGTTCCGGACTGAATCCAGAAGTCATAAGTTTGAAACCTATTACAATGAGCATTACCAGTGAAGCCATACCCAAAAATGCCCAAAACAAATACAGTACATCAAGTACAATATTCTCTATCTGCTGCAAAGCAGGCGGAATAAAGGTAGCAGGTACAAATTGTTCTACCCGATTTGCAGGCAAATTCGAGATTGCCGTTATATTCCCATTTATCACCCAATTCTCTAAATTATCGTACTCAATCGCACCATTATTTGCATACTCACTATCACAGAGTACTCTCCCAATGACGTCTTTGAATACCGGATCATTTTTAAGTGTATCAAAAGGCGGTTCATCTGGGATTAGAAATGGCTGCGGTGCTTGACGGTTTGGTTCACCAAAACTTGAAGGATTCACCTCTAATTGAAGTATATCCTCTCCCTTGTATATGTAATATGTTTCTGCATAAGGAAGTCCCTGTGAACGAAATGGGCTTGGAATTCTTGAATTAGCATTGTATGCTGCTGGATCAATGGTTGGTGAATAGACCCTTCTATATGTCTGAATCGCTACATTTGAATTTCTCGGTGTGGGTGGAATTTTAACATTTGAACAATCATAGTTAACATTCACGTAGAACATATTCTCTGAACTTGCATCAAATG
>JAGQLH010000151.1 GCA_020429465.1 Candidatus Dojkabacteria bacterium
TTAAAGCTGTCTCTTTTATCATATAGGGATCTAACAATTTTATTATCATTTAAACAAATTCTAGTGTCTAAGTAATTAACTGATTTACCTGTTTCGTTTGGGTCTGCTTCTAGCTCTAGCTCATTTGGGTAAATGTATCTATAAATTTTCATAAAATCTAATGAGGGATAGTTAAATACTAAGATGTCATCTTGATATCTAAAGGCTGTAAGTGGTGTATATATGGTTTTAATAGTATCTGGTATGGGTTTAATGAGGAATTGATGTTCAACACTAATAAGGCTTAGGTCACAAAGTATTGCTGAGCTTTTAGAACCCATTGGTATACCTTTGGTTTGTCTGAATATCCAATTTCCTACTTTTACATAAGATTCATTAAGTAGGGTATTAATAAGATCCAATAGCTCTTCTTTTCTCAGTTTAAGGCTTTTTATGTTATTATTACTACTGTAGTAACAATTTTTATAGCCAAAAACTAGAAAATCACCAGTACGTGAATTAAAGCATCTGGTAATCACATATTTCATCGCATCCATGATTGATTTAAAGTCAAAACTAGTAAAGACACTCTTAAAATCAAAGGTATTTAAGGTATGTGGGGTTATAATCTCATCAATATTATCCAGTTCTTTTAAGAGCAGATCCGTAGAATTGATAGATTTAATACCAGTAAGACCTTTGCTGTTCTTCTCTAGATTAGTGATATTGATGAAGTGTTCACGTAGATGATTGAGTGCTCTTGCTGCAAGGCCTGCGCATTCAGCTAGGCAAGTATTTCTACAGCTGCTGATTGGTCGCGTCTTACATCCATAGCCTGGTTTATGGAATTTTGGAATTAGATAGTAGGTTGGTAGTTTTTGGCAAATTTCTTGGGGATCTTCATTAAAGTATCTTCTGTGAATCATTATGTGTCTTTGGATAATATTATCTATGTTGTCAGAAGAAGGCTCAAAAGTATCATT
>JAGQLH010000152.1 GCA_020429465.1 Candidatus Dojkabacteria bacterium
GCAATTGTAGCGTGTAGTCTATTTTTTATAATCTTTCTAGTAGCAGGGATATATGTAAAGAATGTTGCTAATGCTGGGTTACTTGCTGGAGCTAAAAACGTGTATGAGGGAAAAGTCAGTAGTCTAAAAGAAAGTTGGAATAATGGTAGGAAATATTGGGTTAGATTTTTCATGCTTGAGCTTCTTGTAGCACTGCCGGTTATTCTTATATTTTTATTTGGAATAGCGGTTGCAATTACTATTAGTTTAGCTGGGGAAATTGGAGACACATTGATAGTTGATATGTTCGGTCTTCTATTTGTGGTGCTAGTATGTGGTGCATTACTTATAGTCCTTCCTCTTTCTGCTTTAAAACCTTTTGCATATAGGCTTATTTTGGAAAATGATCTGGGATCTATTGAATTGCTTAAATCGTCTTGGGATATAATACGAATAAGATTTTCAGATATATTTATCAGCTTTCTTCTAGCAGGAGCTGTTACATTTATTATCTCCTTAGTGCTTATCCCTGCAGTTTTTATGATATTTATTCCATTTATGGGTGGAGTTTTAGCTGGAGTTACTTTATTAGAGACAAGTGTAATATTGGGGATACTCATAATAGTAGTTGCAAGTATATGTTATCTTTCAGTTCTCTCAATTTTTAGTGGAATTCTAAATACGTACTGGCAACATTATTGGACAATTGTATTTGAACAGGTTAAGGGAGGACAGTTACAAAATTAAGCGATCATAACTATAAAGTCTAAATGATATCAA
>JAGQLH010000153.1 GCA_020429465.1 Candidatus Dojkabacteria bacterium
TGAATTCGTACAATGATGCCATAGATTTGCTGTATCTGTCTGAACATAGCTCTTCCCTTGATCTACATACCCTACTGGTATGTGTAATTCCATACTATCCCGCACATGCATACCGAAACCTCTGTGAATACGGTAGCCACTTACAGAAGGAACCACCTTAGTAAGAACTCCCTCTGAATTCCATGATGCGTTACATCCTGAAAGTGATGCATCTGGTAATCCCATACTGTTTGGTCCTAAACATGCTCCTCGGTATGGTCTCTCTTCTGTCTGTACTGCTACAGTATCATAATATGGGTGATCCCCTGGTAATGGAATTCTATACCCATTTAATGGCGCTTGTAGTGTTCCGAAATCAATCCATCCTCCAGTTCTAAGCATTCCTCCATTTTCTGCCTGCGCTTCCAAGAACATTGAATGCATCGCTGTGTATGCTCCTGCTTCTGCAAATACTGCATGTTGGATGACCCTCCAACTTGGAATACATGGATCATTTGAACTTACTGTTGTACAGTCCTGATCATTATCTGCATACATCCATTTGTATCCTGTATGTTTCAAATTATTCTCAAATAAACCACTCCCTGGACTTGGTGGTGTTTCATAGTCATAGCTTGCTCCTGAGAATGTCTGCCATGGATAACTTAATTCTGCATAGCCTGGATTTGATCCATCTGGACTTGCAGCACCAAACCATGAGTATACATCCTCACCGAAAATATGATCTACATCATGTGGATTTAAATGA
>JAGQLH010000154.1 GCA_020429465.1 Candidatus Dojkabacteria bacterium
CGAGGTGGTCGTGTCACCGTCGAGCCCAGCGCCCGGATGCTCGTTCTGTCTTCCGTTGTGAAGGAGCGCCAACGTTCGTCAGCCCGTTCTCGGGCGACGGACGTGGGCCGACTCCTTCCCCGACGTGCACGTCACTTCGGCGCGTAGCTTGAGAATTTCATAGCGAGCACGAGCATCTTTGTAATGCGAATACCCAAGCTACGAAGGGCCAACGGTGAATGCCTTGGCGACAGGAACCGAAGAAGGACGTGGGAGGCTGCGATAAGCCACGGGGAGGTGCCGACCTACCGTCGATCCGTGGATGTCCGAATGGGGAAACCCAGCACCCGTCATGGGGTGTTACTCCTGCCTGAACACATAGGGCAGAGAGAGGGAACCAGGGGAACTGAAACATCTAAGTACCCTGAGGAAAGGAAAGTAAAAACGACTCCGTAAGTAGCGGCGAGCGAACGCGGAGTAGCCCAAACCAGACTGGTGTGATAGCCCGATGGCGTTGCCAGTCCGGGGTTGTGGGACGTGACAGAGGAATCATCGGATCCTCACAGAGTTACAAAGCTGCTGGGTAGTGGAAGTGTCTGGAAAGTCACGCCATAGAGGGTAATGGCCCCGTACACGAAACTCAGCAGCCTCTGGTCAATGTTCCCAAGTAACG
>JAGQLH010000155.1 GCA_020429465.1 Candidatus Dojkabacteria bacterium
ACTACAAATCACCTTGAGCGGTGGCCGCATGCCCGAAACTCCGCACGACCGCATGGCCTTTACCATGCCTGAATTTATCAACCTGAGTGATGCGGATGTGGCAGAAGTGGTCAACTATGTACGTAATAGCTGGACCAACCAAGCGCCTGAAATTGGTGTTGATGATGTGGTAAAAATGCGCGCTTTCCTCGCCAAAAAACCAAAAACCAGTACCGATATTGCCCCAGACTTAAGTATTGATACGCAAACAAAAGGAGCAAAATAATGAAAAACTCTCCACTCAACTTGCCTACTATTGCTCGCGTTATCTCTGGAAAAAAAACAATGGGTAATTTCACCACCACTATCCTGACTGCTTCAGCGCTTAGTATCGCTGCTATCAGTAGTGGCTGCTCACAACCCGAGCCAGTCGAGCAAAACGCGCCTCAATATGGCTTAGTCACCGCTGATGATGCCAACGAAGACATTGGCACTTATGTGTTGCCGCAAGACACCTCTATTTTAGATGAGCCGAATGCTGATGAGATCTTTTATGGTAAGCGCTTATTAAACGAAACCAAGCGCTTACTGCCCGAGCATGTTGGCGCGCAAATGAACTGTAATAGCTGTCATATCTCGCAAGGTAAAATCCCCCTTGG
>JAGQLH010000156.1 GCA_020429465.1 Candidatus Dojkabacteria bacterium
CGGCCGGATTACTGGCCGTCAAATTCTTTTCCAGACCAAGTTCTTCCAGATTGTTGATAATACGCCTTTCATTACGGCGGATCAACTCGCGGGAACTGTCGAGGATCTTTTGGGAAGAGCGGTAATTGTTTTTCAGCACTACCAGTTGCAGGTGCTCCCGGTAACGATCATAGAAGTCGGTCAGGTTTTTCAGACGGGCTCCCTGAAATTCATAAATGGACTGATCGTCGTCTCCAACGATGAAAAGATTGGGGTTGTCCCAATAGGCAGTCAGGAAGTTCAGTATCTCGTTTTGGGCACCATTAGTATCCTGGAATTCATCCACCAGAAAGTAGAGATATTGTTCCTGATAGGTACGCAGAAGGGCTTCGTTCTCTTCAAATGCACGGATTACCCACAGGATCATATCGTCGTAGTCATAACGACGAGCCTCCTGTAAAGCGCGACCGAAGCGCGGATACAATTCGGCCGCCGACCTGAGCATTTCCATACGGCTCACCTCCTCATCGTATTTGGCCTGTTTGAGTGCTCCCTTTATGAAAGTTCCTCTGGAAACCTGGTAAATGTACTCCCGCCGGTTGGGCAGGTCGGCCAGATATTCATCAATGCGGTTGGAAATATCGGCT
>JAGQLH010000157.1 GCA_020429465.1 Candidatus Dojkabacteria bacterium
AAAGCGAATGCGATTCCGTAAGTAGTGGCGAACGAAAGCGGACCAGCCCAAACCGGAAGTTTACTTCCGGGGTTCGGGGCCCGACGTGGCAGTTGAACAGTTAGGTGAAGCGAATGGAAAATCGCTCCAGAGAGGGTGAGAGGCCCGTAACCGAAAACTCGACAACGCCTAGGGACTCCCAGAGTAATACGATCCACGTGGCATTTCGTATGAACATGTGCCGACCACGGCATAAGGCTAAATACTAGCTAGTGACCGATAGTGAACAAGTACCGCGAGGGAAAGGTGAAAAGAACCGCCGTGAGCGGAGTGAAATAGTACCTGAAACCACATACCTACAAGGTGTCAGAGCCGGCTTGTCCGGTGATGGCGTGCCTTTTGCAAAATGAGTCTGCGAGTCAGTCTGTGTGGCAAGCCTAAGCCCTTCTGGGGTGGAGGCGGAGCGAAAGCAAGTCCGAACAGGGCGACTAGTCGCACGGGCTGAACCCGAAGCGGTGGCGATCTACCCATGGCCAGGTTGAAGCGTCTTTAATCGGACGTGGAGGACCGAACCGGTGAACCTTGAGACGTTCTCGGATGAGCTGTGGGTAGGAGTGAAAGGCTAGTCAAGCCGG
>JAGQLH010000158.1 GCA_020429465.1 Candidatus Dojkabacteria bacterium
TGTAAAACCTTTCGCTTACGGGACTATTACCCTCTGCGGTTAAGCTTTCCAGCTGTATTCTGCTAGATTTTACATTTGTAACTCATTTGTGCGCATTGTAGTACGCTCATGTAATACCCTACAACACCTTGCTGCAACCACCGCTACAACGGTGAGATGAAAGCTTCCGGTACAAGTACCATCCACTAACTTCTCCTACCTGCAAGGTTTGGGCTCTTCCCCTTTCGCTCGCCACTACTTAGGGAATACTAATATTTGTATCTTTTCTTCCAGCTACTGAGATGTTTCACTTCGCTGGCTTATCATCTTCGTGACTATGTATTCATCACAAAGTAACTCTGCATGACCAGAGTTGGGTTTCCCCATTCGGAAATCCCCGGATTAAAGCGCTTATTGACAGCTATCCGAGGCTTATCGCAGTCTGTTACGTCCTTCGTCGACTTTTTGTGCCAAGGCATTCACCATATACTCTTTTTTACTTACTCAATGTTTTAAACATATACATGAATTTACCAAAGTTTTGATCAAATGTTCTCTTTCACTGTTGACTATTTGTCTCTTTTGAAATTGATTG
>JAGQLH010000159.1 GCA_020429465.1 Candidatus Dojkabacteria bacterium
GTACTTTGAAGATAATACTTTACATATACGCCTCCACGAGGGTTGTGGATTGATTACAAAAAATTCGTACTTTGAAGCAAACATCTGGAATGAGATGTCAGCACGCAGTTGTGGATTGATTACAAAAAATTCGTACTTTGAAGATATGCTCCTCACACTCCTCACAAAGGTAAGTTGTGGATTGATTACAAAAAATTCGTACTTTGAAGAATTATTTGTTCTACTGTCAACTCCGATAGGTTGTGGATTGATTACAAAAAATTCGTACTTTGAAGCGTTGATTCAATCCCTAATAATGCTGATTGGTTGTGGATTGATTACAAAAAATTCGTACTTTGAAGTATGTCGCTTTTAGCCCCTGTATAGCAGGGGTTTTGAGCTTATTTCCGTTAAAATATTGAAATTTGCCCGGGGTTCTCAGGTGGCTTTTCAGGCATTCGCATAAAAAAGTGCTTTATTTCTGAGAATTGTTTATCGGTTACCCCCATTAAAGATACATGTCCGCATTTTGGTAGGTTTCGTTCAACTCTTTTAAGAGTTGCATTCATATATTCTCTTGTTGGGCAGT
>JAGQLH010000015.1 GCA_020429465.1 Candidatus Dojkabacteria bacterium
TTTAAATAGAATATTATTTTTACTAAATGAAAAGTCTACTCCTGGATAATAAGAGACTTTACCTCCATATTTAATCACCTCATGGGCAATGTAATTTGCACCGAGTGGAGCAATTGGGTTTTCCTCAGATAAATCACCCAATCCTACGTTACCTACATAAAAATGATCTATCTTCCCCTGTTCAACTTCGGATAGGATCTCTAAGAAATTTTTACTTTGAAGCGAATTACTTTCAGAAACGTCTATCTCTTTTTGCAGCCTTTCTACCTCATCACGTGATTTATCAGAAATAATCTCTTTCAATTTTTCCATTATTTTCACTTCTGGAGATTGATCATAATTACCGTGTAAACCACTTAAAGTAACCCCATGTGTTTTAAATCGCTCTGAAAGAATTCCAATATTCTCATCAGTTGCTGCTAATAGAAGCGTACCATTTTTTTTATTTTTTACAATAACAGAAACCTCTTCTACCAAAGCTGGAAGGAGTGTATTGAGATGAGCATCACCTTCTTGCCCACTATCTTTCGAACCATGACCATGGAACACTGCTTTGTCAGCTGTATGGTGCTGTATAGATTTCTTTTGCTCAAATTCCTTCAAATGTTCAGCTAATGAAGTCCCATGCTCCAATGCAATTTCTTGCAAATTTTCATGTGTAACCCTGAATAGCCCAACGCTATTTTTAGAGAATACTAACACATGAAGATTACTGAGAAAATCAATTCTGTAATCAAAGAATGGGAGAATAAAGTGCCGTTTATACTTATAGTCTGCATCATATGCAAATGGAAAATCTTGTAGATGGAGTAATGTATCCTCCTCGGTAAAGAATGCCAACGATGAAACGCCGTGAGGATTTTCTAAGGTCTTTGCTATAAATTCTCTCTGTTCATCGGAATGCTCAAGATCTTTAAGCACATTCTTTACTATAATTCTATTCTTATCAGGATTCTCTTGTGAAATTTGTGCAAAATAACTCCTCTTATTTGTTTCATTCTGTTTCAACAATACCTCTGGAATCATATTCATGTAGATAATTCGTAAAATATAATGTAACGCATACTGAATCTAACTTAAGTATATAGTAAGCAATGCATGTCTGTCAATCTTAAATCGATTCCATTCCTAATCCATAATACACTTTACATTAGATACATATATGATATAATAGCACCAAGTAAAATAAGATATTACCTATTGGGAATACGTATTATGCACACATTAAGTACCAAACCAGTTTATACTTCTGGAGTAGCTTCAGATATTCTAAAAATCAATCAAAAGACGATTGTTAATTATGAGAATGCTGGACTAATAAAAATTCAGAAAAATACTGGTGGGAGAAGATTGTTTTCACAAAGAGATCTTTTTGATGTTCTTGTTATTCAGTGGCTTATTAAAGATAGAGGCTTGAATATGAAAGGAATTAAACTTGTAAATAAGCTAATACAAACAGCAGAACAAGAGGATATCGACCTCTATACTACTATTCTTCCTGAATCTGTGAGGAATAAATTTATTTCAAAGGTTAGCATTGGGTAGCCCTTGTGTGTCTTTAAAAGTACCCTCTAACCCACAAGGAACTACCCCAACCTTAAGTTTATCTAGCGTCTTCCCTGTACAAATGTATATGCGGTACCACTTCGCCCATTTCTTCCAGTACGTCCTATCCTGTGGATATATTCATCGTATGTCTGTGGCTCATCGAAGTTAATGACGTGACTAATGTCATCTACATCCAAACCACGAGCAGCTACATTTGTTGCAATGAGTACATTGAAATGATTATCTCGGTATTTACGAAGAACTGATTTTCGTTTCCCTTGTGTTTTTCCACCATGAATTGCCACAGCTTTAAACCCTCTATTTTGTAATTCACGTTCAACTTTATCTACGTATCGCTTTGTTTCAATGAACACGATAGTTTTCGTTACTTCCTCTTTAATGAGTAGATCGTGTAGTTTTTCAACTTTCTCATCACGAGAAGAGTACCTAATAACATCCTGATTTACATTCTTAGCAGATGTATTACTATTAATTTTAAAACTTTCATACGAACTAACGAGTGAAGAAATAATTTTCTCAACTCGATTATCTATCGTAGCTGAAAAGAATAACGCTTGTTTTTCTTGTCCAAGTGCATTATAAATTTTTGTAATATCATGAACGAATCCCATATCGAGCATCCTATCCACCTCATCCAAAACAATATTATTGAAAAATTGTAACTTAAGAACTCCTCGTTCAGCCATATCGTTTATTCGACCAGGAGTTCCGATTACAATATGAGGTCTTCTTTTAAGCTGACTGATTTGACGTCCCATGCTTTCTCCACCGATAACGCGTGTTACTCGGATAAAAGTACCAAGGACAAGTGAAATTGCTTCTTTCTCAATTTGCATTGCAAGTTCACGAGTAGGAGCCACTACAAGTAAGGATTCATTGTTTCCTGTTAGGATTTTATTTACCATTGGAATAAGAAATGCTCCTGTTTTTCCTGATCCTGTAGAAGAAATACCTAATACGTTTTGACCTGCAACAATGGCAGGAATTGCCTTAGTTTGGATCTCAGTAGCACTTGTGAAACCTTTTCTATTTAAGTTTTCAAGAAGATTGTCATGTAATGCTAAATCACTAAATTGCAATGCTTCGAAATTCTGCTCATTCTTATTCTCTTGAATAGGTTGAGCCTTAGAGATGTATTTCTGTGGATTAATCGTTGTAGTATTGTTAGATGACTTTCTTCTTCCTCCTCTATATGATCTTCGCCCGCGAGATCGTGAACGTCCACCATTTCTAGATGAAGAATGAGAATTATTTGATTTTCCACCCCGATAGCTAGATCCGCTATTCTTACGAGATGAATTTCCAGTATTACTACTAGATGATTTTCTAAAACCTGTCTTATACGCCATTTTTATTCGGTAAAAAATTATGCTTTTGAGGAAACCCCAAAATACCTACTCCGGATAAATCCAGAAATAACACAGTACCGAATAAAATATGAAAATTTGAAACTCTACGACTTTAGTCGGAGTAATGCATTCTATACAGTACACCCATTAAACTAGGGTTGTGCCCATTTTTGGGCCTATAGAATCACATAATGAAAGACTTAGCCTAAAACGGAAGTGAACTATTATACCATAGATTGAGTATATTTCCTATTTATCTCATTTACCTAAAATTTAATTACTGCTGGTATGGTTACTATTGGCGAATGTTTATCTCTCTTTCTCTAAATATATAAAAGTAGTATATAATTACTAATAATCATCATGCCGAATATGCCTTTAGAAGTTGGATTGCTATTTAGACATCCACCAGACGCAGTCTTAAGAGATGCTAGATTTTACACTGCCGACCTTCATAGTCCAATACAAGAAGATATACCCCCTTCACTCATATCCGAAGCAGAAGAATGGGCGGAGCAAATTATCTCCCTACTTCCACCAATGGATTCATGTTTGAAATATCTTTGTGAGGAATTGGGAGAACTCCATTTTCGTCCCATAGATTACTTAATTCGCCAATTTCCTTTAGAATTTACAAGTAAGCTTGTTTACCAATGTATCAATTTACACCTGACACAAAACGAGGGAAATAATAGTGTCCGCCCCCTAGACCCAAATCGACATACAAGAGAAGCCTATAATTACCTACTCCATTATATTCGTGAACATGTCGGCACGGACGATAAATTTCCTCCTACCTTCCAGGTTGAATCTAGGGATTACCTTAATAGAATAGTTCGCGCAGAAATATTAAACCTACCTCCAATCACTCTAATATCTGGAGAATCCCAAACATCATCGCGTATCGCTATTTTGAGTGCACGACGCCCTGAAAGAGAAGAAGTTGAAAAATACTCACTAGCCCTAATAGCAGACTAATTCTCCACTTACAACTATCACTTGACACCATACTATATTTCACCTATTATATCCCCTATAGGGGGATATATTTTTTACTTACATTCAATGGATAAACGTTATAAAAAAACCGTCAAAGATAAAGCCATTCATCGCATTAAAATAATTCAAGGACATCTAAAATCGGTCCAAGAAATGCTAGAAAAAGATGAATACTGCGTAGATATAGTCCATCAATCAAGGGCTATCCAAAAAGCTCTCAAGAAATTAGACTTACTTATCATAGAAGATCATCTCAATACGTGTGTAGTTCATCAGGTGAAAAATGGTGAACAAGAAAAAACGACAAGCGAACTATTAAAATTATTTGAATATAAATAGCTTTTACCTATAGAGAGATACCATGCAAAAAAAATCCAAATCGAAACAATGCACATTATTCATAGATGGCATGCATTGTCCTTCATGTGAACTTTTAGTTGAGAAAAAATTATTAAAACGAAACAGCATTAAACAGGTTGATGCCTCACTAAAAAACTCTCGAGTACAAATTTCTTATAGTGGTAGCGAACCAAATATAGAGGATATTAATAAGGAATTTAAAGAGCTTGGATATACTTTTAGTACAAAAAAATTTAAAGTCGATAATAAACCAGCAATAAGCTTTAAAGGAGGAAATTTAGAAATTAATCCGAGGAAGCTAAAGTCTCTCAGTACCACGGTATTAGCAGTTATAGTTCTTATACTAGGATTTTTTGCATTTGAAGGATTGCAACTTGGGCAATATGTAAGTGTCGATGCAAATTCATCTCTCCCTGCATTCTTCTTACTTGGAATAGTTGCAGGACTTTCAAGTTGTGCAGCTTTGATAGGAGGCCTTCTTTTATCAATGGTAAAACAATGGAACGAGTTATACATTGGTGAGACAGATACAAAAAAGGCGCAGCCGCATATCCTATTCCATGTTGGACGACTCGTTTCATTTGCAGTTTTTGGAGCATTACTTGGTGTAATTGGAGATGTAATATCACTGGATAACTCAACAGTGTATGCAATTCTCGTATTTGCAGTCTCAGTTATTATGCTCGTATTAGCACTTCAAATGCTCGGTGTTACCTGGGCACAGAAATTAAGCCTAAGAACACCAAAAGGTCTCGGCATATTCATTGCAGATGAGAAGAACTTCAAAGGCGAATACATGCCTCTAATTGTTGGAGGACTTACATTCTTCTTACCATGCGGTTTCACGCTAATAGCTCAAGGAATAGCTCTCGCCTCTGGAGACCCTCTTGCAGGATCACTTATTATGCTTATCTTTGCACTTGGAACATTACCAACTCTTGCAGCAATTAGTTTCTCTGGGCTTAAATTTAATAAAAAACCCCATCTTACTGCTCGTTTTAATCAGATAGCTGGATTCATAATCATTTTCTTTGTTATTTACAATATAAATGGACAAATGAATGTGCTCGGATTACCAAGCTTGAGCGACATAGAGTTTAAGCAATCTGAGCAAACGGTAATTGAGAACGCTACTCAGGACAATACTCTTGATTTTGTAGCTAAGGGGTTTGAGTATATCCCTTCTGGACCTACCACACTACAATCCGGAACCCCAGCGAAATTAAAAATAGATAATCAGGGAATACTTGGATGTGGCTCTTTTGTAGCATCACGGGGTCTTTTTGACGGATTTGTTTCACTCCAACCTGGCATGAATGAAATCGATTTAGGCATAGTCCAACCTGGCAGTTACAAACTTACCTGCTCAATGGGAATGGTGCCTCCGGTAACAATTACGGTTATTTAAATTTTTTCTACATATTATTGCGATACATATGAAGCTTAAAGTAAATGGGATGCACTGCGATGCTTGTAAATCACTTATTAAAATGGAATTAGAGGAGAATGGATTTGATGATGTGAAAGTAGATGGAGATACTCATGAAATTCAAATCCCGGAAAATTTATCAGGTGATATAGAAGAAATCAAATCTGTTATTAACTCAATGGAATCATACGATATATCAGAATAAATTTATATAACTACCATACACAGCTATGAGTATAGTAAAAAAAACATACCCTATTATTGGAATGCATTGTGCTGCCTGCAAACAACTTATTGAAAAAATGGTACGAAAAATAAGTGGGGTGAGCAAGGTATCAGTAAACTATGCATCTGAAAAAATGATTGTAGAGTATGATCCTAATGAAACCACTTTAGACGAAATTAGCATAGCTGTCTCAAGTGCTGGTAGTTATACCCTTGTGAATAATTCAGAGGGTGAGAGAGTACTAGCATCCCCTCCTGAAGCCAAGAAATTGAAGACCTCCTCCGATTTACCGAAAAATTCTAACCACAACCAGGCAGCAGAACTTAAACAAGAAGAATACCGAAGATTAAAGCGTAAAGTACAGATTGTGTTTATTGGGAGCCTACCTTTCTGGGGACTGATGATAAGCATGTTATTAGAATGGTTTAACCCTGAATATATGAATCCGCTCATGAAGTTAGGTTCAATCACATTTAGCACGCTTGATTATAAATTGAACCTTAACCACTTACTCCAATTTTTAATTTCCACACCACTACTTTTCTGGGGTGGTAGACAATTTTTTAGGAGCGCTTGGTCTGCAGCTAAAGTATGGGCAGCCAATATGGATACACTCATCGTTTTGGGAACGCTCACTGCTTGGATATTTTCAACGTATGTAACATTTTTTAAATCCCCTTTTCATGAAGTTTTTTATGAAGCAACTGTCTTCATCGTCTTATTTATCCTTGTGGGAAGGCTTCTTGAAGCTCGGGCTAAGCAACAAACAAACCAAGCTATTTCAAAATTAATGGCTATACAAGCCAAGGAGGCAACGGTATTGCGAGATGAAAAAGAAATTAAACTACCTATCGACCAAGTGGTACCTGGAGATGTAGTAGTTGTTAGACCTGGCGAGAAAATACCAGTAGATGGAGAATTACTAAATGGATCCACTACAATCGATGAATCTATGGTAACTGGTGAATCACTCCCTGTTGAGCGTACTACTGGAGACACGGTTATTGGCTCTACCATTAATAAAAGTGGCTCCTTTACGTTTAAAGCAACAAAGGTAGGTACAGAGACTATGCTTTCTCAAATAATCAAAATGGTAGAAGAGGCTCAATCATCTGAAGCCCCTATACAAAAACTAGCTGATAAGATTTCAAGTATTTTTGTTCCTATTGTTATTTCTATTTCTTTTATAACTTTTATATTTTGGCTATTTGTAGCTCCTCAATTTGGGTTAGTAGGAAATAATGTTACCGCCTTTGAAGTAGCACTCTATGCTGCCGTTACAGTACTTGTTATTGCGTGTCCATGTGCATTAGGACTTGCAACTCCTACTGCGGTAATGGTTGGGACGGGCAATGCTGCACGAAAAGGAATTCTTGCAAAGAATGCTGAATCACTTGAGATTGCTAATCAAATTGATACTATAGTATTTGATAAAACAGGAACAATTACAAAGGGCGAACCTGAAGTAACTGATTTCTTTGTGAGCAAGGATTTACCAGAATTATCAAAATTAGAACTACTTCAGTATGCGTATGTCGTTGAACATAAGTCTGAACACCCACTTTCGAATGCGATTGAAATGTATTCACAAAATTTTATCTCTCCAAGTAAAAATAATTTTGAAGTTAAAGAGTTTGAAAATATTGAAGGGAGAGGGGTGACAGCAACTATTGGCGCTAAAAAAATTCATATCGGGAACAAAACACTTTTGGAGCAAGAGGGTATCGTTATTACAGATGACTTTTTGAATCAAGCAGAAAAATTTTCTAAGCTAGGTAAGTCTCTCGTATTCTTAACAATAGATAAGACACTTCATGGCCTATTTGCAATTGCAGATACCATCAAAGAAGACTCAAAACGTGCAATAAGTAATCTGAAATCCTTAGGAATTACAACAATTATGCTTACTGGTGATAATAAGATAACTGCAGAATTTATTGCTCAACAAGTTGAGATTGATAAAGTGATTGCAGATGTCCTTCCTGACGAAAAGCTAGAAGCAATCAAAGCGCTTCAAAATAAAAAATCTTCCACAGTAATCGCCATGGTTGGAGATGGTATTAACGATGCACCGGCACTAGCACAAGCAAATATTGGGATTGCAATTGGAACAGGAACTGATATCGCCATAGAATCAGCTGATATTGTATTAGTTCATGGTAATCTAACAAAGGTAGTCGAAGCTATAGAAGTATCCCGCAAAACACTCTCTATTATAAAACAGAATCTATTTTGGGCATTTGGGTACAACATAATAAGCATTCCAATTGCTACAGGCATCCTGTATCCGTTTTTCGGCATACTTTTATCTCCGATCATAGCTAGTGGAGCAATGGCCTTCAGTAGTGTGAGTGTTGTCCTCAATAGCTTGAGACTAAAGGTATTTTCAAGATAGGAATAAATTCCTAGTTTTTTCGCTTTTCAAACTTTTCTTCGTTACTCTTATTTATCTGGTGCACTACAACCCACACCAAAGCACCAACTACCCCAAGTGCAATCAATGCTTGGAAACCACAAACGAAAATTGTCATGAGCATACTAATTGCATCTCCTGTTGCTTCCATTACTTTACAATTTGAGAATTAAAACTTTACAGCTGTACCGTATGCTAGGATTTCTGCACTTCCTTGCATTACTGCAGATGTTGTGAATCGAACCCCAACTACTGCATCTGCCCCAATCTCTTCAGCATCCTGGATAAGCCTCTCTAGGGCTTGTTCTCGTGCATCAGCGAGTAAGCGTGTGTATTCAGAAATTTCTCCCCCCACAATATTTTTTAGACTAGCGAAAAAATCACTTCCAAAATTCTTTGCACGAACTGTACTTCCTCGAACAATTCCAAGTGTCTCTTTAATCTCTTTGCCTGCAATGGTTTCTGTGTTTGCGATTAACATACTAGATAGATAATAGGTAATAACAAAGTATACCATGTGTAGTGACAGAAAATTATTCCGTATCCTTCACAGCTAAAACTCCATTCATCACTTCACACACCCTCTCCGCAGCCAACCCATACCCTTTATCATTCACATGTACTCTATCTTCTGCAAAATATTCACGAGGATTAGCTGCTACGGTACTTTCAACTGCCTCCCAAGATATTACATGTACATTACAATATTCTTCTGACATTTTACGTATAAACATATTTAAATTCTCTGCGCGCAAAGCCATCAAAGTACTTGCTACAGGTGGAAATGCAGGTATTTTCCTAAAATCTTGTATTTCACCTATGAAAATTTGTGTTTTTTGATTCATATCCTGAATAAATTTTTCAATAACTTGCTTACTTCTTTGCATATTACCTAATTGAATACAATCATTTGCCCCCAGCCAGAATAGTATTATGTCGGGGCTAATTTCATGGATAGTGAAATATCTCATCTGATCATCAAACGTTGATAATTTTGATCCCGAGAGCGATAGATTATAAAGTGTAACTTTGTGCTCCTGTGCTAAAAACCGAGCTGTATGCATTGCAATCCCTTTTTCATACGTCCCAAATTCACTTACCATACTACTATCCCCAAATACTACATAGGTAAGCTCTTTTCCAGTTGAGCCAAATGTTACTGGCTGCCAAGAAATAGGTTTTAGGCGTGAAGAATAGATAAGTCGTTCCACAACCAGCCGAAGCATGATGACTAATTCAACAATAAGCCACGAAGTGGAAAGAAAGAAGAGTATAAACAGAAGTACAATTACCACGACTCAAATCTAAAAGATGATAGGTGATTATACTGCAGATTAATAGGCAGGAACTAGGACTTTACTGATTATGTATATGTTAGGTATAATAGCCTATAATATTCTTATATCTACATGGGAACATATACAGAACAACTACCGGGTCCGGGTGGACCAGAAAGGGGAAGATTATTGATAGTATTGATGGGTCTTGGTACTCTAACTGGAGGAGGATCGGCAATTTATCAGTTAGTAAAACCTTTTTTCAATCAAAGCAATAGTACCCAATCTGGTGGTTACGAAACATCAACATCGACGACTAATTTTTCTGGGGAAGGATTAATTTCGCCAGACCCATCACCTAATCTACATGTTTCACAGTTCATAGCACATAAAGATGGACAGACAGTTTTAGGAAATCCAATTAATGACTTAGAATCATATGGTTTACAAGATATGGCAGATTACTTAAACCTTATTCAAGATCTTGGCCTCAGAGATGGTGTAAACCACGATATCGTTGTAACCCCTATAGTAGATTTAGAGGAAGGTAATCACTCACTACATGTTTATGGGGCTAGTGGATTTGCAGACCTATATATAAATATTCCGAATTACACTCAAATTCCACAACTCACCGAATTACAACAAAGACTAGAAATTCTTTTCCACACTGAAAATCCTATTGGTGGAATTCCAGGTGAGATTTTTAGACCTGGGATTACTAATCAGGAACTTATAAATCTTATTCCGGGTGCAGGGTTTGCTGACAATAATGGCTATAAAATAGTCTTCCCAGGACTAAAATCTGGACAGCCAATTACTGCGAGGGTAGGAATCGATGAGATTAGTATTCTCAAACCAAACACACCCGTTCATTTTATGGCTCAAATTGAAGGAGGTGTTGCAAGTCCTTCTGTATTGAAGCTTGCGATACGTACGAATGATATAGATGGAAATAGAGACGAAGATTTCTATGCAGGTAAACTTATAGACCATTCAATTACACACTTTGGTGGTCCGCAAGCGATCGACTTCTGGCAAGGGCAGTGGGCTCATGATTCTATCAATCAGCAACATATAAGACATGTCCTTGGAATTACAGACTCATTTAATATAATGCCACATCAAAATGTCTTGAATTTACTGAATTCAACAGAAGGTATACAAGCAATACAATCTACCTGGTCTGCTCAAAAAGCTGCACAACATGGATTCACAGGAATACATAGCATTGACTTCACTCCAGGAAATATTGGTATTCGTGTTCACTTTGTGAAACCCTAATAAACTTGTCATAACTAAAATGAGGTATACTTATTGCACACTATTTGTTGCAATTGATATGGCTGTCACACCTAAAGGAGAATATATATTCTTTGAAATCAACCCCAACGGTCAGTACTTATGGATTGAAGAGATGGCAGAACTACCTATTTCAGAGGCAATTGCAGAACTACTAACAAACCCAGAAAAAAATAAATTAAATTAAATACTGTCTTTATCCTTCTAATTTTAAATTCACATAACTACCTCACTTGAAGATAATATCGTAAATATTTATATTCCATAACATAACTGCTAAGATGGGATAGATTTAATTTAAAAGAGATCCCTGTCTGCCGATTTATCTGCCGAAGGAAGACAGGCAGGCTGAAAAAAGTTCAGGACGACCTCATTATGATGGAACGTGAGTGGTACGCACAATTAATTCGCCCAGAATGGGCACCACCTGCTTGGCTATTCGGTCCAGTCTGGACTGTTCTTTATACTATAATCTTCATTACATTTGGCTGGGTTGCATACAAATACCTCAAAAAGCAATTAGATTTTTCTACAGTACTCCCATTTATACTCAATTTATTTTTCAATGCTCTATTCTCACCTATTCAATTCGGGCTCCAGAATAACTTCCTAGCAATGATAGATATTTTTCTAGTTCTTGGAACAATAATTTGGATGTTTTTTGTGATCTGGAAGAAAAATAAATGGATTGTCTATGCAAATATCCCTTATTTACTTTGGGTAAGTTTCGCAACCGTATTGCAAGTAACGATTACCATTTTGAACTGGGGATAAAAACTCCCGCAATATATCTATGGTAGATCCTTTTTACCTTGAGATCAGTTTTTCCTAAAATCCAACCCAAGTAGACTCCCTGTCTGCCGATTTATCTGCCGGAGTTTATGCTTGTCCGAAGCCAGACGAGCTGAACTTGATTCAGTGTAAGAATGACATATAGTGATTTAAGAACACTTTCCCTTTACCTTCAGTTCCACAGAGTTAACATCAAACCCTTGTAAATGAAGAAGATTCTGAAGTGATTGTTCATCTACAGCAAAATGATATACCTTTCCACAATCATCACAGATTGCATGGTGGTGGTGATCTCGAATGAATTCGTAATGCACTTCATCTTTAGAAATCTGTAATTCACGTACTAGCCCCTCTTCTACAAATAAGTTGAGATTTCTATACACAGTAGCAAGATCTATTTCAGAAACTTTACGGTGCAACTCCTGTGCGGTTAGAACCTCTCCCTTTTCGAGTTCAGTAAGTAATATTTTTCTATTTTTTGTAAGTCTCATTGCAAATGGTTTGCAAAAATGATATAGTAACGCGAATCATTTGCATTATACTACTTATTATAACCATAAAACAAATGTCAGCATTTACCTACTCAATCATTAGTGTTGTTATCGTGAGCTTAATCTCACTTGTAGGAATAACCACACTTGGTCTATCGAAAAAATTTCTCAAGAGAATTCTATTCCTTCTTGTTAGCTTTGCTACCGGGGCACTTCTTGGTGATGTATTTCTACATATTCTTCCCCACCTAGCCGAAGAAGGGAAATTTACGCTTTCAAGCTCTCTTTATATACTTGCAGGTATCATTGTGTTCTTCATACTTGAAAAAATTATCCACTGGAGACACTGCCACATTGTAGGAGATGAAAAGCATAATCATACACACCCTGTAGCTACACTAAACTTAGTCGGTGACGGAGTACACAATTTTTTTGATGGAATCTTAATTGGAGCAAGCTTTATGGTAAGCCCATCAGTTGGGATTGCAACTTCCCTCGCAGTTCTTTTCCATGAAATTCCCCAGGAAATTGGTGATTTTGGGATCTTAGTGAACAGTGGACTAAAGCCAAAGAAAGCTATCCTATTCAATTTATTATCAGCATTTAGCTCGATTATTGGTGTAATAATAGTATTTGTTCTTGGATCAAAGATAGATGGACTTGAACAAATATTCTTACCCCTTACTGCTGGGGGATTCATTTATATAGCTGGAGCCGATTTAATCCCAGAACTTCATCATAAAGTAGATATCAAAAATTCATTACTTCAACTCATTTCTATCCTCTTTGGAATGGGAATTATGTATGGAATAACATTCGTAGAACCTACACATGATCACTCACATACCAAGGAGCATTCAAACCACTCGATAGAATCAGACCATGATTGCGACGAAGCCCATGTCGATGAGTACGTACACGAGGACAATCACGAACACGACCACGAACATACACATGAGCATTAGATAAACTCAAATTACTCATTCTTGGAACATGTGAGGATAAAGTGCGGTAGTAACTCGTGATTACCTACTTTTCCTCCCATTTCCAGACTCCATTCCATACTGGAAATTCATCTGGATTTTCTAGAATATAGTTTATCCTTCTTATCATTATAAGAGATGGTGTATCATTATCAATCATTGAGAATTCAGTAATAGCTTGCTTAAATCTCCCTTCATAATAATGCATAAATGCACTGTTATACGCATCAAGGAGCGTTCTATGCATAGGTAAATCTCTTCGTGGTTCATAAATTACAACCGGTTCATGTTTTCCTTTCACGACCACCTCATCTATTCTCCTCCAAATAACTCCCTCCATCTCTAAATTATCAACTACAGATTCAGTCACTAGGGACATCACTCCATACTTTTTAGTCAAACCTTCTAAACGAGAACCAAGATTCACATTATCACCTAAAACCGTATAATCAAAGCGTAATGAACTCCCGATATTCCCAACTACCATAGGACCAGTATTTAGGCCTATCCCAATTGCTATATCTGGGAACTGAGGGTGGTCCTGATTAAACTTCCTAATTTCAGACTTCATTCCCTGGACTGCACAGAGTGCATTTTTCCGATGATGCGGATCATCCAAAGGAGCATTCCAAAATGCCATAATTGCATCACCAATATATTTATCAATAGTACCATCATGTTCCAGAATTACTGCAGACATCCTACTTAAATATACATTGAGTAATTCAACCAACTCCTCTGCGTCAACCTGCTCAGACAAAGAGGTAAACCCTCTTATATCACAAAATAACACAGTCATTTCACGTTTCTCCCCCCCAACCTCTAACAATTCTGGATTTCCCATCAGTTTATCGAGTAACTGTGGACTAATATATTGACTAAAAGCTTTCTTAACAAATTGCTTCTGCTGTTTCTCTGTAACAATTCTATACCCAATTACACTCACAAACAGTACCGCAAGTGTAAGAGTGGTGTGAACAAATCTCCAATTTACACCGAATTCAAACAAAATGATCCCCGTCAGACTCATGAGTAACCACGCACTTACAAATACTGTGAATTGATATTTTGCATCTAATTTTCTCAGGAGAAGAAGAATTACAAAGCTAACTGATAACAAAATCAGCAATTCTATCCAAATGGGGATATCTGATTGAAACCTCCCCTGCAAGAACGAGTTAATAATATTTGCATGTATTTCAATTCCGGGAATTCTATCCCCAGAAGGATTACTAAACACATCTAACAAATTACTCTTCAAATCTAAGGTTGTTGACCCAACGAGAACTATCGTATCTTTAAAATCTATATCATCAACTGAATTTGTATATAAATCATAGAAACTAACGTATCGGAATTTATCATCTGCATAGTTAAAATTAATCGTATTATTGTACTTACGTTCTCCTATGTAAATATTTGAGGTAGTACAATTGAATCTCTCATACTCTCTTCGATAAAGAAGAAACGCAGAAAGCGAAAAACTTTCATGACAATCACCTTCAATATTCTGTGTAATATTCACCTGGCGGATTTTTCCGTCAAAATCTGGGAAAAAATGAATATAGCCCTCATACGTATTTGGAGTAGATACAACAGGACTAAATAACTCCCCTTCAACTAACTTACTTCCAAAAATTACCGGAAAATCAAAGGTATCAACCTGCTCCTTGAATTCTTGATCCCCTTCTCGAGGTTCCAAAAACAATATATCAACACCAACTACAGCTGGACCTCTCCCTTCTAAGTTTTTGAGGGCTTGACCAAATACCTCCCTGGACCACGGCCATGCACCAACTTGAGATAGTGAATAATCGTCAATCCCAACCAGAATTATTTCCTCCCTCGTTGGTGTTCCACCATGAAGACGATCAATAATTAAATTATTGATAAGAGTAAAATATGGAGCCTGGAAAAATATATATCCAATAATTAGAAAATAGAGAGGATAGAGAAAGTAAGAATATTTTTCGTAAAGTTTTCTTGCTTTTTTGATGAGTAAGACTAGAGAGTTTTTCACCAATGTAAAACAGATATATAGATATAACTACATAAGTATAATGCAAAACAAAAGAAAATTGTGATAAACAACACTACTATGTATTATTCTTTTGTTTCAGAAGCTGAATTTGAAGAAACAGAATCACTGTCTGTACCATTTTTTTTCGTACTAGCTGGGGTGTCTTTTGCAGTAGGTGAAGAACTAGTCGAACTTGAAGGATTACTTACAGCAGAAGATTTCACCGAATCTCCAGTACCCTGAGCAGAAGCAGAGTTATTTTTTTGCTCTGTATTATTACCTTTATTCGATTCAACAGATGATGTAGTTTTTGAACTATCTGCACCAGAAGAGCCACTACCTGATTCTTGATCATTAGTAGTAGTGTCAGATGATATTGAATCACCAATTGATGAGTTAGTCGATCCTGAATTATTTTCACTACCTTCAGTTTTTCCTCCAGTACTTTGTACATTACTATCAGAAGTATCCGATGCTGAGGATGTATCTGTATTATCCACACTATTAGATGCTGATGTTGTATCAGATGAATTAGTTGCATTTGATGTCTTTCCACCAGTAGCTACCTGAGATCCACCACTATTATTGGATGAAGTAGATGATGTATCCGTTCCATTACTTGCAGTAGCAGTAGATTCTGTTGGTGTAGGTGTAGCTGTTGCAGATGGAGTTACTGATGGTGTGACACTCGCAACACCAGTTACTGTTGGTGTAGCGGTAGGTGTTGGCGTTACAGTTGTAGTTGACTCTGTCTTATTTTCTCCATCAGTAGTACCAGCCGCTCCGGCTTGTGTATTCCCACTCGGCTTTGATTGGGATTCGCTTGCTGATGCTTTATTTTCAGAAGCATTACTACTTTGATTATTATCGTTTTGATCCGAATTAGATGATGACGACGAGCTCGTATCTGGACTTTGCCCTGGAGTCGATGTACTATCGTTAGAAGCAACTGTCGAATCCTCCTCATTTGATTCATCATTATTTACCTCACTGAATGACGGGCTCTCTACTTCTTCATCCTCTGCATTATCATAGGCATAGTAATCATTTTCAAGGATATCTTCATCTACATCAGCTGCCTCTTCAACTTCACTATCATCAGGTAAATAAATACTATCATTATCTACAACCTCGTCCTCATCCATTTGATAACCAGTCATATCTTTTATCGTTTCACTTGATTGTATCTCTGGAACAACTGGAGAAACCTTATCTTTTTTCTTCTTTGCCTCTGGTGACTTATACACCTTTGCATCATATATAGAATCAATCACTTCATTCTTCTTGTACCATGCAGTATCCATTATCTTATCCGAAACCTTATATACTGCTGAATCTCCTGTCTTCGCTGTTGTATCTTGAGGTGTTTTTACAGTTTGTGCTTGATCTATCTTTTCTGAACGCTCTATTGTCATGGTACCCTTCCTAACTAACCTTTGTGTATCCTTCCCGGTGTCTAAACGCTCAACCGCTACTGCGCCCTCAGTAACATACACGTTTGTGTCTCCATTTGAGTTACTGTATACACCAAATTTGGTACCACGAACACTTGCAAGTGTTGTAGGAGTCTCAACATTATATTTAACTTTATTTTTACCTTGTACTTTTAATATTCTGTGCCACGTATTACCCACTATCTGTTTAATATTTACATCATTTTCCTTATAATCGATTTCAACTTCACTATTTTGCTCGAGTGACATCATTGAATTATCAGAAAAGAGCACATAACCAGTACCCTCTTTAGTCATCACAAAGCTTTTGTGCGGTAATTTTACATTTCCAGAAGTGATTTGGATATATTCATCGTTTTTATCTTCCTTATAAAACACTTCCCCAGTTTCATGGTACAAGACCACATATGATTCACCACTTGCCCTTGCTACAAAAAGCAATACAACAAAGAACAATGCAACCATTGCTCCTAATACTAGCGGTTTATTTGTGAAAAATTTTGATAGAATCACGTAGCTTATTTATATATGGGATATATTATCTAACAGCGTATTATATCATTTATACATACCTACCACAACAAGAAACTATTTTAATTCCCATTAATTGGCGAAGAAAGTGGGTCCTCTATTTGATCTTCATTTACTTCTATTTCAGGTATTGGTGTAGTTGAGGAATCTACTTTTGGGATCATATCTGCAATCGGAATCGTGTCAGGATCAGATACTTCATCGAGAATATCTCCTGATACTGTCTCGCTCTCATACTTAATTGGGGCTATTTTAAATATTGCTTCGCTTTCTGAAGGAATGTATTCAGCGATTTCTATGAAATTCATAATCTCCCCCAAGAACCCCTCAAGTTTATATTCCTCATCTTTGAACATATTTATAGTACTATCATAAGTAGTATCAATAAGTACATTTTTTTTGAACCAATTAGAAGATTCAATCTTAACCGATATATCTACTGCTGAATCAAACAGTACATCTGCATTAACTTCTCTCACTAGAATCATCTTACCTTCTCGCAATAACTTCTCAGTAACTTCAACCTCCTTATCAGTATTTTCAGCCACTGCAACCTCGCCCTCTTTTACATATATGTTAGTTGCACCTGATCTATCGCTATAAACGCCAAATTTAGTTCCGCGCACAGCTGCTATTGTCGTAGGTGTTTCAACTTTATAGTTAACTTCAGATTCATTAAGGTTTAAAATACGATGCCATGTATTCCCCACAACCTGCTTAATAGAAACATCATTATATTTATAATCTATCTCGATCTCTGTTTGGGCATCTATTGACATAACAGAGTTATCCGAGAACAATACATATGCGCTTCCCTCTCCCACTTTAACTTCACTTTGAGGAGAGATTTCAATACTTCCTTCTACTAACTGAGAAAATTCAATATCAGAAGCATTCTTATAAAACACCTCACCTGATTCGCGATGTAAAACGACTGGAGGAATCTCCTGTCCCTGTGTTGCACTCAATGCAAAGAGCGCTAATATGAAACTAACCATTCCAACGATTGAGAGAAGCCGAGCATGAGTTTTAAAGACACGCAAAAATGTCATATAAATACGAAAATGAGTAAGTGATTAACTCACTATTTTGCAACGTATCGCATATGAAGTCAATACATAACCTAGCCAAAGAGCCTTTGTTGAAGTTTTTTAGTAAGATCTTTGAGAGTTTCTCTTTTAAATGCGGAAACCACTACTAATTCTTTACCTGTGAAGTCTAATTCTTTTAATTTCATTGCAATAGCATCCTCGTCAAACATATCTGCCTTTGTAAGTAGGATGATTTCAGGTAAATCATAAAGCCTCTCATCTATATCTTTTAATTCATCCCTCATCTTAACGTAGGTATCTTTCATGTCTTCATTCTCAAGGCTTACAAAATGTGCAACAAACTTAGCATTCTGAGTATGCCTCACAAATTTTGTACCCAATCCCTTTCCTTGAGCAGCCCCTTCTATCAAACCTGGTAAATCCATTAATACAATATTTTCAGCAACTCCTAGATGTGGTTGTAATGTTGTGAATGGATATGCTGCAACAGCAACACTAGCATTTGTAAGTGCATTCAACATACTTGACTTTCCAGCATTTGGAAACCCAATAAAAAGAACATCAGCAGAAAGTTGAAGTTCCAAAAATACCTTTACTTCACTCCCCTTAACCCCTGGAGTAAATTTTTTGAGTGTAGCAACTTGGCCAGCTCTATACTCATAATTTCCTCTCCCTCCTCTTCCACCTTCGAGTAAGAGGATGCGCTGACCTGCCTGGTCAATTTTTCCAATAACTTCATTATTTAGTGTGTATATTACCGTTGTAAGTGGTACTTTTATAACTATATCCTCCCCATCCGCTCCTTTAAGCTGATTTGCTCCTCCCATCTCTCCATCCTCTGCTTTGTAAAGCTTTTCCTTTTTAAGTGATTTCAAATCATACAGGTTATTTGTACCTTCTAAATACACATTTCCTCCATTTCCTCCATTTCCTCCTGAAGGCTTACCGTTTTTATAGAAATGAACAGCTCCACTCCCTCCTTTTCCTGATTTAAAATCAACCCTTAATTTATCAATTAGCATAATAGATTTGTAATAAACACTAGGTATTATAGCAAGTACCTAGTAATAGTAAACAAAACACCCCGCACATTACTTCGCGGGGTGTTTATGGGCGAATAGATAGATTTTAACTTTGCGCCTTAACAGTTATCTTTTTAGGCTTTGCTTCTTCAGCTTTTGGAAGATCAACTGTTAGT
>JAGQLH010000160.1 GCA_020429465.1 Candidatus Dojkabacteria bacterium
TTTAATCCCTATGTATTCAGGACTAAAATACCTCGTCATAAAGCCTGAAATTTAAGACCACGCACCGCCCGAAGACGGCTGATGATCTTATCAATTCAGGCTTAGAGGTGGGTTTCCCCATTCGGACATCCGCGGATCAAAGCTTTCTTGCAGCTCCTCGCGGCTTTTCGCAGCATGACACGTCCTTCATCGCCTGCATCTGCCAAGGCATTCCCTGAACGCCCTTTTGACGCTTGATCGTCAGTAAAAGCTCATGCGCGTCGAACGATCCGCCCGTTACCGCGGATCAAACGCCATGAGCGTTAGACTTGACTCTCGCATTGCCCGCCAGCCCGAAATGAACCGAACGAAGCAACCCTTCTTCACAATGTAAAATCCCGATCCAGCGGATCGGAAACCGTATACTTCTCTCAACCTTGGCCGCCCAGATGGTGGAGCCTATCGGGATCGAACCGATGACCTACTGAATGCGATTCAGTCGCTCTCCCAGCTGAGCTAAGGCCCCCTGGAGGGCAGGACGCCAGCGCGACGAACCCGCGCGGGCGCCCGGCCTGGATATG
>JAGQLH010000161.1 GCA_020429465.1 Candidatus Dojkabacteria bacterium
AGATATAAAAAAACCAATACTTGCACTTGCCCCAATGGAAGATGTCACTGATTTTGTATTTAGAGAATTAATTTCAGATATTGCAAAACCAGATGTTCTTTTTACAGAGTTTACTAATGTAGATGGTCTGTTTTCTAATGGAAAAGATCAAGTCATTAAAAGATTAAAGTTTAGTAGTAACCAACATCCAATTGTTGCACAAATATGGGGGAGTACACCTAAAAACTATTTCGAATCTGCAAAACTGATATATGATATGGGATTTGATGGTATAGATATTAATATGGGATGCCCTGTACGAGCAGTTATTAAACAAAGATCAGGTGCAGCACTCATTAAGTACAAAGAACTTGCAAAAGAAATAATTAAAGCTGCAAAGGAAGGTGCAGGAAAGCTACCAGTTAGTGTTAAAACTAGAATAGGGCTAAATAAAATAGAAACAAATGAATGGGTTTCTTTTTTATTAAATCAAAATATCGATGTATTAACAATTCATGGGCGAACCGCAAAAGATAAATCAAAGGTGCCAGCAAATTGGGATGAAATTAAAAAAGCAGTT
>JAGQLH010000162.1 GCA_020429465.1 Candidatus Dojkabacteria bacterium
AATCTATAGTAGCACCAAAGATAATGTTTGCACTTGGATCAACTGCGTCATAGATGAGTTTTGCTGCCTCATCTACTTCATAGATGGCCATGTCATTACCACCAATAACATTGAAAAGGACACCTTTTGCCCCCTCAATTGAGAGTTCAAGTAATGGACTTGTGATAGCCATTTGAGCAGCTTCTTTTGCACGTTCCTCACCACTTGCTGTACCTATTCCCATCAATGCGGTTCCTGCGTTAGTCATTACAGATTTAACATCAGCGAAGTCAACATTGATCATCCCCGTATCATTTACAAGATCAGAAATACTCATTACTGCCTGTGCCAATACGTCATCTACTCGCTTCATAGCCTCGAGAAACGAAATGTTTCGCTCTATTATCTCAAGTAATCTCTGGTTTGGAATAATTATGAGAGTGTCAACTTTATCTTTAAGTTCATCGATTCCGCGGAGTGCAGTATCAGTTCGGCGTTTCCCTTCGAACATAAATGGTTTGGTAACAATTCCTACGGTAAGTGCTCCAAGATTTTTTGCAATGCTTGCAACAATT
>JAGQLH010000163.1 GCA_020429465.1 Candidatus Dojkabacteria bacterium
GGGATCTTTCAGAGAGTCCGGCATGGCTCTCAGTGAGTTAACAAGGTGTTGGTTAGTCGAAGGTCATGGAACGGACCGCCAAAGACGGTGACAGCCCGGTAGACGAAAGTCAGCACCCTCACGAAAGACACCCGAGTACCGCAGGACACGTGAAACCCGGCGGGAATCTGGGAGGACCATCTTCCAAGGCTAAATACTACTCATCGACCGATAGTGAACAAGTACCGCGAGGGAAAGGTGAAAAGCACCCCGGTTAGGGGAGTGAAATAGTACCTGAAACCGTGCGCCTACAAGCAGTGGGAGCACTATGGCTAGCTTGCTAGCAACGTGTGACCGCGTACCTTTTGCATCATGAGCCTGTGAGTTACGGTATGTGGCAAGGTTAAGCCGTTAGGTGGAGCCGCAGCGAAAGCGAGTCTTAACAGGGCGTTAAGTCGCATGCCGTAGACCCGAAACCCGTGCGATCTATCCATGTCCAGGTTGAAGGGCCGGTAACACGGCCTGGAGGACCGAACCCACTAGAGTTGAAAATCTAGGGGATGAGGTGTGGAT
>JAGQLH010000164.1 GCA_020429465.1 Candidatus Dojkabacteria bacterium
ATAGATTATTAGAGTTTACAAAGACAGTTTCTGAAAGAAACATGCAAGCTCAAGCATTAGATGATATGGATTTGGAACGTGAACGTGGAATTACGATTAAAAGCCATGCTGTACAAATGGATTACACGCATTTAGATGGTACTAAATATGTTTTTAATTTAATTGATACACCAGGACACGTCGATTTTTCTTATGAAGTATCTCGTTCATTAGCAGCGTGTGAAGGTGCATTGTTATTAGTTGATGCAACACAAGGTATTCAAGCACAAACGATTTCTAATTTATATTTAGCCATAGAAAATGGTTTAGAAATTATTCCAGTTATCAATAAAATAGATATGGATGGTGCGATGATTGAAGAGGTTACTGACCAAATTGTAGATTTAATAGGTTGCGAAGCTGAAGATATTATACATGCAAGTGGAAAAACTGGTATTGGTATTCAGGATATTATGACAGGAATTGTGAATAGAATTCCTGCACCGAAAGGAGACGAAAATGCACCACTTCAAGCATTGATTTTTGATTCAGTTTTTAATTCATTT
>JAGQLH010000165.1 GCA_020429465.1 Candidatus Dojkabacteria bacterium
CCTTCCATCAAAAATAACGGGAGCTTTCATTAATCCCTTCATTTTATCAAAATTTGGTGAAGTAAACTCACTCCATTCCGTACAGATAAGTAAGCATTCAACATCATTAAGGATGCTATAAGCATTATCGCCAAAAGTTATTTTATCACCATAAATACGTTTCATATTTGGCATGGCTTCAGGATCATACGCTGTAATTTGAACTTCTCTTAATAAAAGCTCATTAATTACATCAATAGCCGGAGCCTCTCTAATATCATCAGTATTTGGTTTAAACGCTAATCCCCAAATAGCTATTTTTTTCCCTTTAAGGTCATTGTTGTAGTAGTTGCACACTTTAGGAACTAATGATTTCTTTTGTTTATCATTGATATTAAGAACTGATTTAAGGATCTTAAAATCATAACTAACATCATCGCTGGATTTTACTAAAGCATTTACATCTTTAGGGAAACACGAACCTCCATAACCAATACCTGGGAATAGGAACCGATTGCCAATTCTGGCATCAGAACCCATGCCGATGCGCACCAAG
>JAGQLH010000166.1 GCA_020429465.1 Candidatus Dojkabacteria bacterium
CCAGTCGATACAGATAATGATGGCACACCAGACTACTTAGACATAGATAGTGATAATGACGGAGTACCAGACTATATAGAGGGTCATGATGCAAACCAAGATGGAGTAGCAGATGTATTACCAACAGGATTAGATACAGATGGAGATGGTCTAGATGATGCATATGATCCAGATAATGGAGGCGCACCAGCACCAACACAAGATACAGATGGAGATGGAATTCCTGATTATCAAGATATAGATAGTGATGGAGATGGAATACTAGATTCAATAGAAGCATTTGATGCAAATCAAGATGGTGTAGCAGATGTGCTACCAACAGGAAATGATACAGATGGAGATGGTCTAGATGATGCATACGATCCTGATAACGGGGGTACTACACCAATATCACAAGATACAGATAGTGATGGTATACCAGATTATCTTGATATAGACAGTGATGGTGACGGAATATTAGATAGTGTAGAATTAGGTCCAGATCCATTAAATCCAGTCGATACAGACGGAGATGGAACACCAGACTACTTAGA
>JAGQLH010000167.1 GCA_020429465.1 Candidatus Dojkabacteria bacterium
GAGGGGCTCGGGGCAACTGTGGCCCGGGCCCGTCCCTCGTAGCGGTAGCTGGGCGACTCTCTGGTGCGGACGGCGGGATTCGAACCCGCACGAGGGTTGCCCCTCAGCGGTTTTTAAGACCGCGGCGTCTGCCTTTCCGCCACGTCCGCCAATGTGCGCCAGGAGGATACCTGATCCACGCGGGACCCCAATGGACACAGAAAAGCCCGGAACCTGTCCGGGCGAGCCTGGAGCGGAAGACGGGATTCGAACCCGCGACCTTCTCCTTGGCAAGGAGATGCTCTACCACTGAGCCACTTCCGCATCGCGTCAACCCCGGTACTATAGGCAGCCTGAGCAAGGTCGTAAAGGAGATTCCTGGAGGCGCCGTGAGCAATTCGCAACTTCCCGGTACGCTCGTGAGCACAGAGTGGCTCGGTGAGCATCTGAACGTACCCACCGTCCGGGTGGTCGATATCCGTGGGTACGTGCACACCACGGACCTGGGCGAGGGCAAGCAGCAGGCTGACTATGTGG
>JAGQLH010000168.1 GCA_020429465.1 Candidatus Dojkabacteria bacterium
TACTCCTACCGATTTCAGCATATAATGGCGAAGCTTCATTATGAAGACCGATATTGCTCCAGATCTTCCTATTCTCATACTGACCACTTAAAACTACAAACTCACAGGCAAGATATACGCTAGTTCCGGATTTACTTTTAGTAGCATAACCATCTGGCCATTCTTTTGTAATGTGGTTGCCTTTTTTAAGTAATAACCGAACCTTTGCTATGGTTTTATGCGGTATTAACTCATAAGACATCCGATCTTCGGCATCATTAAAGTTATTCCATTTACTCATTGTTTTGCTCTATTAATTGGTTGATAAAATTTTCACTGCCTTTCTTAAACTTGGCGGAGGCTTCCCAAGTAAATACCATTGCATCTACTAAAGAAGCCCTTACCTCTGTTTCGATGATCTCGTTGATAATCAACTTAGGTGGAGGTAATTCGCACTCGTTTTGACTTACGGCAATAACTATTTCAGCTAAAGAGCTATTATTAATTAGTGCATTTCTCACTTTTTATCC
>JAGQLH010000016.1 GCA_020429465.1 Candidatus Dojkabacteria bacterium
TTATATTGTATTCGAAAAAAATAACGAAGTTCATATAATTGACCAACACGCAGCCGATGAAAGGATTCATTTTGAACGCATCCAAAAAGATATGTCAGAAAAGAAAATGATTACACGCCAAGACCTCCTCCTACCCATCACCCTAGAGTATTCTCAAGACGAAATAGCTATCATTACTGAACATATTGAGGACCTACTTCAGTTTGGACTCGATATAGATATATTTGGTAAGAAAAGTATTAAGATCAATGCTATTCCACATTTTGCACGCGAAATTCACTATAAAGACCTACTCAATGAAATAATCTCGACCTATAAAGAAAGAGAGGAACTATCAATCGATAAGATCCAGGAATCAATCGCCGCCTCTTTAGCCTGTCATGGTAGTATCCGAGCCGGAAAACACCTTACAGATAGTGAAATACAAAAACTTATTAAAGATCTATTCGACTGTGATTTACCATACTCTTGTCCTCATGGTCGCCCCATAATCTGGACATTACAGCGAAAGGATTTTGAGAAAAAATTTGAAAGAATAAAACCATCATGAAATACTTTGCAACTTTATTGATAATCACTCTGTCTCTTTGGACACTCGGAGGTTGTACCATCGAACCCCAAAATACAGATCAAAATAACCAACTAGAAACTACACACGAAGATCAACAAGTAGAAACAGTCCTAGTATTATTCCCCGAAACTAATACAGAAGTTCAAGCTGAGATTGCAGATGATTTTGAAGAGAGGAGAGTAGGACTCATGAACAGACAAAATCTTGAAGATGGCAGTGGAATGTTGTTTATATTTGAAGAATCACAGCCACTAAGCTTTTGGATGAAAGACACTTTCATCCCTCTCGATATTATTTACATTGATGAGAATAAAAAAGTTATACAAATCTATGAAAATACAGAGCCTCTTAACGAAACAAAGCTCTACCCATCCAATCAAAATGCCCAATTTGTACTTGAAGTACCTGGAGGATACGCGAAAAAGAACCGAATTCAGACCGGTCAAAAAGTAGAGTTTGACCTTTACTAGCAATAGCTTCACTATTGTTGATTTATTTTTATACTCAAAATTGAGTATTCTACCTCATACCGCCTTGACTATGTACAAATATTTTTGTTATAGTTATTTCAGAAATCGCAACAGTGATTTTGAAAAAGGCAGTAAAATAGTTAAAAGTGCAAACAAAGCAGTCCCGCGAAAGCGGGACTCTTTGCTTTTTACTCCCTTTCAATTTATGCAATATTTTATTGAACAAATGAAGAAATTATTAATTCTAGTATTGCATTTAGTCAAATCACTTCGTAAACTGAATCATACCTATTTTATTTTTTTAGTTTACAGTATGTTAACTAAACTTTCGCATGGAGTTACTGCGTTCATTGCAGTAACACTTATATTACTTTTAGGGCAGGGGGCATTGCTTAGCACAACACACGCACAGCCAAGTTATGAAGATGATTATTACTACGATGATTATGAGTATGATTACTCCTATCCCGACGAGTACGATTATGATTATGATAGCTACGATTATGACGATTACTACTACTCCGACTATTCTTCAGGAGGTGAAGAAGCGGGTGCAGTATTCCTAATCTCATTAGTATGTGGACTATGTCTCTCATTACTTATAATTGGTGGAATTGGATTCTTTGTTTATAAAGATGCACAAAAAGTTGGCGTGGAAAACCCAATACTGTGGGCAGTACTTAGTGCGTTACTAGGGCTACTAGGTATCCTTCTCTATATTTTCATTGCACGTAAAAACGCAACTGATGGAGCAACTCCGAAGAAACAAGAAGCGCCATCTGAACCTACAAAATCAGCATAAACAGTGTTTAACACTTAGAAAGAAAAAATCTCGTAGTACTACGAGATTTTTTCTTTCATGATATATAAACGTGTATAATTAATTGCTTATTTTTTACTATTAAATACATAAGTTATCTAATACCAACTATCATTGAGAAGAGTAGAGACGGTGAACGAGCATACGATATATACTCTCGCTTACTGAAAGATCGAATCATTTTCCTTGGAACTGGAATTGATGATCAAGTTGCAAATGCAGTTATTGCACAGTTACTTTTCCTCCAAAAAGAAGATGAGAAGAAGGATATTATTATGTACGTAAATAGTCCAGGAGGAGTTGTATACGCAGGACTAGCAATCATAGACACAATGAATCATGTATCTCCTGATGTTGTAACCATCACAACCGGAGTAGCAGCTTCTATGGGTGGTTTAATTTTATCTTCAGGAGCAAAAGGTAAAAGATTTGCACTACCAAACAGTATGATTCACATGCACCAACCACTAGGTGGGGCTCGTGGTCAAGCAAGTGATATTGAGATAGAAGCAAAGGAAATTCTACGCCTTAAAGACCTGCTAGCACAAATGCTCGCAGATAATACAGGACAGAAAAAAGAAACTATCATGAAAGATTTTGATAGAGATGTTCATATGACTGCAGAAGACGCTAAAGAGTACGGGTTCATTGATAAGATTATCACCTAGCATCCTACACAAAAGACACCGCAGATGATAAAATTGAAAACCGTATTCCATACGTAAAGATTGAGAGCATGTAGCTCAACTGGCAGAGCATTCGCTTGACGTGCGAAAGGTTATAGGTTCAAGTCCTATCATGCTCATTCTTACTACTCTTCAATAGTCTTTCCGGTTATAATAAATACAAGTTCCAATAGGAATTTGTAAATAAGAGACAATCTGCCCAATGAATCAAAAATTAGAAGAACAAATCAAATCTCATTTTGGAGCAACTGACAAAGTTCCAGAGACACTCACCAAATTCATCCAGGATATTGATGCTACTTATGAAATGTATGAAGATAATCAATCTTCAGGTACGGATATACAAGCACAAAATCTCGAATTACGACAACAAGTAGCAGAACAGGATAAGATATCTCTCAATCTGAAAAAAGCAATTGCCGCCTTAGAACCGAATTCAAATATTTTGAATGAGCAGGTTAACACAAGTGATGAGGCAACATATCTTACAGAATCTCTTATAAAAATAATCGAAGCACATAAACTGTCCGAAGAGAATCTGAGAGCAAGAACTAAAGAATTAGAATCAGAACGAGCAAAGGATAGGGCTGTTTTATTTGCAATCGGAGATGGACTTGTTGTCACAAATACAGCTGGACAAATTGTCCTTGTTAACCATGCATTTGAGCAAATGATTGGATGGAACCAACAAGAAGTACTCGGGAAAAATATGCATGAAATAATTCCTAAAGAGGATCAAATTGGCCAAATTATATCTCCAGAAATGAGACTACACTCCCGAGCTTTACGGGACGGTAAGAAGTATTCTACACCACCGGATCATACCTACTATTACACACGACGAGATGGAACTAAATTCCCTGTGAGTATTACCGTAGCCCCAATGCAGATTGATAATCAGATCATTGGTGCAGTAGAGGTATTCAAAGATGTCACACGTGAGAAAGAAATTGATAAAGCAAAAAATGAATTTGTGTCCCTTGCATCTCACCAATTACGAACACCACTTTCTTCCATAAACTGGTACACAGAAATGCTTCTTGATGACGATCTAGAGGGGACAGAAGAGGAGTATAAGGCATACCTCACAGAAATTGACGTTGCAAGTCGTAGAATGGTAGATATGATTAATTCACTACTGAATGTATCTCGTCTTGAGCTTGGTACATTCGCAATCGAGCCAGAAGCGGTTAATATTCTCGACATTGTAAAGAACGTGGTAAATGAATTACGACCAAAAATCCTCGAAAAACAACATCAAATACAAGGTGAATTTAACCAGAATATTCCACAAATAAATAGCGACCCTCGACTAGTTTCCATGGTATTTCAAAATTTAATTTCAAATGCTATTAAATACACTCCAGAGAAAGGAACAATAGCAGTTAGTATGACCCTTACAAAAGATAATAATTATATCCTAGCATCTGTAAAAGACACTGGTTATGGAATTCCGAAAGAAGAGCAGGGTAAAATTTTCACAAAGCTCTTTAGAGCAAGTAATATACGAAAGCATGATACAGATGGAAATGGACTTGGTTTATACATTATTAAACTAATTCTCAATAATCTTGGTGGGCAAATTTGGTTTGAATCAAAAAAAGATGAGGGTACAACATTTTCATTCACTCTACCTATCAATAGACAAATCAAAGCAAAAGAAGGGAAGTCACTTTCATGACAATACTTCTTGACTAACTGAACCCTAACTTCGTAATATGAATACATGCGAACAGTAGTATCTAATCACAATACTTGTTGTTGTCCAGCGTAGATTACTAGGCTGGTTTAGCATGAATTTATAATCCCATATTCAAAATAATGCCCCTTTTCAAACTAGCCAATGGCTAGTTTTTTTTATATTTCTATTTCTTAGACACACACAAATACCTTTCCTAGAGAACGTTTCACGCTTTTATGTATTAATTACTAAATATGCAATTTTCAACACAAGCAATCCATTCTGGATATACACCAAATGAACTTGATGGGGCAATTATTCCCCCACTTCACTTATCAACCACATTCAAATTTGGTAATCAAAACAATTATGATTATTCGAGAAGTGGGAACCCAACTCGTGAGATTCTTGAAAAAACACTCTCTAGCCTTGATGGAAACACACATGGTTTAGCTTTTTCTTCTGGCTCATCAACACTTGCAACTATAGTGAGCCTTCTAGATCCTGGTGAAAAAATTCTTTTCTCTTCTGATGCCTACGGTGGGACCTACAGATTTATTGTCAATGTTGCAGCCAGAGAAGGGAAGGAATACAGTATTACAGATTTCACAGACCTTGAGGAAACCGAAGCTATACTTCAGAAGGAAAATATTAAGATTGTATGGGTCGAGACTCCTACAAATCCTCTATTAAAAGTAACCGACATTAAAAAATTAGCTTCTATCACACATAAGCAAAATGCATATCTAATTGTAGATAATACATTTGCATCTCCTATATTTCAACAACCTGCAGAATACGGTGCGGATATAGTCGTTTATTCCACAACCAAGTATATTAACGGACACAGCGATTCTATTGGCGGCTTTCTCTCAACAAGTAACAAAGAACTATACCAACGTTTAAAATTCCTCCAAAATGCTTATGGGACAATGCTCTCGCCATTTGACTCATGGCTTACACTTCGTGGCCTAAAAACACTTGAACTTCGTATGGCTCGACATGGAGAGAATGCCGAAGCTCTTGCACATTTCTTAGACAAACATCCAAAGACGTCAAAAGTATACTACCCAAGCCTGTTTCACGGAACTCAGGGCGAAATAGTAAAAAAACAAATGCGGCATCCTGGAGGAATGATCTCAATAGAACTCCGACCAGATTCAAATGTCCAAGCATTTTTAAATGCAACGAAGTACTTTCCTCTGGCTGAAAGTCTTGGGGGTATAGAATCACTTATCGATCACCCGGCAACAATGACCCATGGATCAATCCCAAAAGAAGAACGAGAGAAGATAGGGTTATCTGATAGTTTACTGAGAATCTCAGTAGGAATAGAAAATATACAAGACTTACTATCAGACCTTGAATCAGCATTAAAAAAAGCTTAAAAAATTAAATGGGACCTTACGACATAAGGTCCCACTTTTTCTCTAAGTACTTTAGTTGGTACTACTTATTCAAATTGCTTTGAGCTCAACATTACTACTTTTGCCATTGCACCACGTGTTACATTCACATCAGGTCTAAATGTCCCATCACTATACCCACCAATAATTGTTTCACCATCACTAGAGTAGTTTGCTAAAAAGACAATATACTCAAGGAAAACATTGTCTGCAGCTACATCACTAAACGAATTGGTCCCTGACGAAGTTGTAGAGATACCTTTATATTCCATCGCATTAGAGATGAATTTTGTTAATTGACCACGTGTTAGAGTTTCATCTGGTTTGAAGGTTCCATCCGAATAACCACCAACGATTCCATGTGCATTAAGCGTTTGAATATAACTATAAAATGTGTGAGACGAAGAAACATCAGGGAATTGACTCCCTGTAGTTAGTATTGGAATATCAAACGCATTAACAACAAATTTTGCCATCTCTGCTCGAGTAACATTATTTCCCGGTTTATAGGTGCCATCAGAATATCCTCCAACAACTTCTCTACAATGGAGTCTTTGAATATATGATTCAAAAGTGTCAAATTGTATATCCGGAAATGGTACAACCATAGTTTGTGTGTAGTAATCATTCACACATTCATCCACCGAACCAACAGTGCCTCCACCACTGCCTACTGGATTACCAGTAAACCATGTTGCAGCATATTCATCCGTAGTAAAGAAATCATATAGCATAGTAGCTACTTTATCTTGTGCTTGTCCCTCTCCAGCACCTGGATGTGTACCATCTGCAGCATAATCACTGGCCACCCATGTGAGACCATCACTTCTTGGAGTAGTACCATCTGCCCACATGTACGGCCCCCATGCAACCACAGGAATAGTATTGTATCCTAGCCCCGTAGTTCCATTTATCTGACCCAAAATCACCTCTCTCACTGAAAACCCACTTTCATATGCGTAGGGTTCTGGATTTAAAGTTCCTGTAGCATAGCCGGCATAGATCCTACTTGAAAGATACACAACTTTAATATTTGGATATTCCTGAGAGAGAAGGGTAATAATTGTCTGAATATTAGAAGCAAGTGTTTGAATATGATTTGGATCTGTTGCTTGAGGACCACCATATGCTTGCTTCAACCAAACGGCTTGAATTTGATTTTTACTGACCCCTGCATTATCAATTCGCTGTGCGAGAGTAGTATATGCTCCAAAGCTGTCATCTAACCATTTTTTAGAATCAATCCCACCTTGAGCACCATTTATCATAACTAGTGATTCACTAGTACCACCTTGTTCTTCAATCAATTTCACAAACTTGGTAAACTCCTGAGAAGTATTCGACATTCCTATAGAAATCATTCCAATAGTTCCAGAGTCTGTAGGATTTCCATTTATATCTCTCGGAACTATGTTATTTGTTGCCTGTGTAAGCTCATTTGCATGCCCACTAGGAATAGAGTTTGAACCATTTCCATATAATCCTCCCTCGTAAGTAACCCCATCCTTAGCTGTGTAGAATTCTGAGGCAGACATATCCATAATTGGTGTTTCACCTATTGAATCAGCTGCTGAAACATATCCCAGGAAAGTAAATGTCATACAAGTTCCTACCAAAATTGTACGTATAAATGATTTTCTTGTCATAAAACCTAATTATTATGTTAAATAGATAAGTATATCGATTCTAAACCTATAAAATTTCAGAACTCTTTTCTTTACTCGAAGTAAGTAAGATCTTTGCTAAACCAATCCCTACAATAGCTTCGAGGATAAGGATAATTACTCCTTGACTCGTAGTTAGATGATTCCTCTCAATTGCAATCCCTTCTGTATTAAATTCTGGGATAAGGGGAGTGCCTGTCTGAAATAGTTCAGAAACTTCTATACTGATCCCCAAAACATCACCAAGCGTTGCTTCGGATGCCAATACTATGATCTTAGCCATTGCACCTCGTGTAGTTGGATCTTGCGGTCCAAATCTACCATCAGGATATCCTTTAATGACAAATTCACCATCTGTCTCTACAGATGCGAGATATGCAATATATCCCTTAAATGGATCTGATTGAGTATCTGGAAACGAACTCGCTAGATCAAGTGAAATAATTTCACCTTTTTCTTGCATTGCCAAAACAACAAACTTTGAGACTTCCCCACGAGTAATTTGGTTATCTGGTTTAAAAGTCCCATCCGAATACCCCCCACTTATCCCTGTATTTTTTAGAGTCGTAATGTAATTGTAAAATACATTTGAATTATCAACATCTGGAAAACCTATACCCGATGTATCAATATCTATATCGAAAGCATTAATAATAAATTTCGACATTTCACCACGACTAACTTCCCGATCCGGTTTAAAACTACCATCAGGATATCCTCCAACGATAGATTGATCTGCTAATGTTTGGATGTATTCTTCAAACGTATGACCAGTAATATCTGTAAATATTACCTCATCGTTCGATGGAATTGTTGTTGGAGTAGGATTGGAGCCAGAACCACCAGAAGACCCTGATCCTCCGCCACTAGATGACCCTCCGCTGTTGGCTGAAGTCACCGTAATAGATACTGTATCAAATGATTCTAACTCTCCATCACTTACTGTAAGTCTCAATTGATAGATCCCCGTTGCTGAGAAATTCACTTGAGAATTTTCGAGGCTACTATCTGCAAATGAAACATTTCCAGGTCCAGATAGCTTACTCCACGTAATTATGAGATTATCATTTGGAAGTCCATCATCACTAACTGTTGGACTAAGTTGATAGTTATTCGTTATTGGAACTGATGCTGTAGCTCCTGCATCTACTACTGGTGCTGCATTAGGAGTTGGGGTAGGGGTCAATGTCCCCGTTGGAGTTGGAGTAGAGGTAGGCGATGCATTTACGGTAACAGTTATAGTGTCACTCCCACTCAATTCACCATCGTTAGCAGTCAATCGAAGTACATAAATACCACTACTAGTAAACTCTGCTGTTGTATCAATTGCAGTTGCATTCCCAAAGCTAACAGTTCCTGGACCACTCACTTTGGTCCATGAATATGACAATCCAGCACCTGGTAAACCGTCATCGCTAACCGTTCCATCTAGGATTGCTTGGTTTGGTAATGTAATAGATTGGTTACTTCCTGCATCGACCGTTGGAGCGGTATTTGTTGGTTCACTCTGCAATGAAAATTCAAGATAATTAATATTGAATAAACCACTATCAAAATAAAGCCTCAACTCTGATTCACCAGCTGAAAGATCAATTGTTCCTAATGACACAGTTTCCCAAGTTTGCCATCCATTATTAGTTGTAGTTGATAGGTCACCTGAAACATTTTGTCCGGATATTTCGATATGAAAAGATTTTATGCCGTCAGATCCAGATGCTACCCGAGCTTCAAGATCATAAGTGCCTGAATTAGAAACTACTACATCATAAGCTAGCCACTCACCACTTTCTACCCATCCGACATTATAAACTCCCTGATTATCTTCTGCTATTGCAATATCAACATCATCATTTCGATATTCTCCTCCGTTATTTCCTACTGTCGTATCACTATATGCAACTCCTGCTACCCCGATTTTATAATCTTCTACTTCAAGTCTCCCTGGAATTGAGATTTCACCGATATCTGGAGGGGTAGGAGTAGATGTTGGGGTACCTGTTGGAGTAGGAGTTAGCGTGCTTGTTTGAGTTGCTGTCGGTGTTGGCGTTGGTGTACTTGTTTGAGTTGCTGTCGGTGTCGGCGTTGGTGTGCTTGTTTGAGTTGCTGTCGGTGTCGGCGTTGGTGTACTAGACTGTGTCGGAGTAGGGGTTGGGGTCGCAGTAGATTCCCCTAATTCAATAATTAATTCTGGTCTAACATTTTCTCTGTTATCTCTACTACCATTAAAATATCTTCCTGTATGTCTTGGCGCATCAGCAGAGTACATAGCGAAATCAAAGGAGTTTAATCCTCCTTCATATGCTTTTGCAACACCATACGTTACATCCAAAGCTGGACGTAATGGGAATTCTGGATCTCCAAGTCTCATAGCAGGAGCCCAATTCCCTAATAAATCTAAATCGTAATATTCACAAACTTGATCAAAATTCATGTTAGGATTCTCACACTGCTCATTGAACGGACATGGCAAAATAGGCATGACTTCTGTAATTGAAAAATTCTCCAGAGCAGCAGGACCATTGTTCCATGTTGTATTTTCATCTATCGTAGATGACTCATCAATTAGCAAAATCTGCATATTATACTTAGGAGCTACATCATGGTCCGGAATACCATCACCATTAAGGTCATGTCCAGCACAACCATATGAATTACCAAAGTGTGTAAATGCTAATTTAGCGCTAATAATTTCTTTATCTTCTGGTACTAGATCAAGTGGAAAGCTGGCATAGTATTTTGAAAAACACATACGATCGGCAGTATCAAATTGATTCTGCACACTAAGTTGGCTACCGCTTGCGTTATAGTCCAGAAAATTAGTGTCTGCCCATTCTTCCCACGTAACGTACCTTTGGATTGGGTCCCCATTTTCATCTTCATCCCAAACAGCCCCACAAGTTGAATGACCTCCTACAGCAATTTCGTCGACAACAACACCGTTTACTCCGTTTTTTATAGAAACTGTGTCAGTAACAGTAGTTGTAGATGGTACATACTGTGGCAATCCAAAATTTACTGTACCCCATGTATCTGGATCATTTTCATCAAATCCTTCTGGCCAGGAAACAGGAGTAGAATTAACTGAGTCATCGTTATCGTAGACCCTGAAGGCCATCTTCCAATGGGTACCCTCAAGTGGCTTTTCAGATAGTCCAAAAGTAGAGTAGGGGAAAATATATCGACCTGTCCAACCTGAATCAATTCCATTAGAATTCAAACTCGTTCCTCTCCACCAAGTCATATAATCAAACTTCGAGGAATTTGGTACCCATGAACCAGTAGATCCAGAGTAAGAAATCTGAAAATCATTTGCTTGTTCATTACTTGAACTATTAAATAACTGACCAGAAAATCTATACGAATTTGGATTGATTTGCATTGTAGTCCCATCCTCTGTTTGAATGAATATTTCTGCAGCATCCATATTTCTAAAATTTGCTTCAGAGAATGGGGAACTATAATTTAAAGCCCTATCATAAACTGAAAGATTGAGCTTTAAACTATCATCGTTATAAGCAAGCCTACCATCAACCCAGTTTTTATCAACCCTAAGTTCACCAAACCAAAATACCGCATGTTTCCCGAGTAATCCGTTAAAACTAGTTCCCTCCAAATAAGGAATATTGATTTTTTGAGTAAAATCATTGAAGTCATTATTTGCTGCGAAATTGACAGCTCCATTTATCTCTCCAGATGTAAGTACAGTCTGATCCTCATTATTAATGAGTTTTGAATAATACATAGAAACAATAACTGCGGAAAACATAAGTCCGACTGCTCCCATCAATAAAACCTTAGGGATGTAATTGAATAGCTTATGGTCATATATTTTTTTTAGAGTCCTTTTCATGATATTTTTTTATCCTCGTTTCTCCTTCAAGTAAAAGTATAGTGTCCCTACAGTTCCACTAATATTTACAATAAGTAATAAATAAAAGATAAAGAAAGTCTGAAGTGTTGATACCTCATTATTTTCAATACTGTCAGATGCCCCAAGAACCTGTGGATCAAACCTTTGTACTTGCGCAACTACTTGATTATTGTCTTCAATACTAGCAGAATTACTATCTGCATATGCCTCAGAGCTTAACTGTATAATCTTTGACATTGCACCTCGTGTAGTTCCATCATTTGGACCAAAGCTACCATCAGGGTATCCTTTAACTACAGTTTCTCCATTAGCTTGATGAGAAGCAAGATATGCAATATAAGATTCAAATGTATGTCCTGACGTATCAGGGAATGCATTTGGTAAATTCAAATCAACAGTTTCACCTTTTACTTGCAGAGCAAGCACAACAAACTTCGATGCTTCACCACGAGTAACTGCAACATCAGGTCTGAATGTACCGTCTGGATACCCTGAAGAAATAGCAGCATTTCTCAGTGTCTGAATGTATACCCAGAACACATTATCTTGACCAACATCACTAAATGAATCTCCATTTGTTTGGACTGGTATGTCAAATGCATTAACAATAAGCTTAGCCATTTCACCTCGAGTCACTAATCTATCTGGTTTAAATGTTTTATCTTGATATCCACTCACCACTCCACGAACATATAATCTAAGAATATATTGTTCAAATGTATGTCCAGCAACATCACTAAGATCTACATCCCCCGGTGAAATAGGTAGATTAATCCCTATTTGCGTTACTGTTGGAGTAGGTGTAGATGAACCTCCACCCGAAGATGAACCACCTCCGCTACTACCTCCAGAGCCTCCACCAGAACTTTGTGTTGATATTGTTACTATGACTGAGTCAACATCAGTCAATTCACCATCATTTGCAGTTAGACTAAGAACATAACTTCCCGTCTGACTGAATGATGCGTTAGTAGTTGGCGATGTTACCTCACTAAAGCTCACAGTTCCTGGACCGCTTACTTTTGCCCATGTACTTATTAAAGTTCCATTTGGAAGCCCATCATCAGATACACTTCCACTCATTGTAAGGGCTGTATTTACAAATCCAGATTTGTTTGCCCCAGCATCGGCAACCGGACTCTGGTTTTGAACTGGAGTTGGAGTCGGTGTTGGGGTACTTGTTGGACTTGGTGTGCTTGTTCCTGTTGGCGTTGGAGTAGGAGTTGGTGCTGCATTCACAGTTATTGTAACAGTATCACTAGTATTCAATTCACCATCATTTGCAGCAAGTCGTAAAACATAACTACCGCTTCTACCGAAACTTGCAGTAGTATCAATCGCTGTTATAGAACCAAAAGTAACAGTACCAGGACCACTCACCTTACTCCATGTTGTAATTATAGTACCATTTGGTAATCCATCATCTGAAACTGAACCATCCAATGATGCACTTGAAGGTAATGTAATTGTTTGACTATTCCCAGCATCAACTACTGGTGCTACATTTGGAGTAGGAGTTGGTGTTGGCGTTGGGGTAGGGGTTGGACTTGCTACCGCTTGTGTAAAGTCAATATAGTTAATATTAAAATTATCACTATCAAAAACAACTCTCATCTCTTGATTACCGCTAACTAATGGGATATCTGTAACTGTCAAAGTATTCCAAGCCTGCCAATCACCAGTTGGTGAAAAATTAATTGGTCCTGTTATATTCTGGCCATTAACTTCTATATGAAATGACTTAGTCCCAGTTGAACCTGATGCTATCCTTACAGCTAAGTCATATAACCCTGAAGAAGTGACAGAAATATCATAAGCAAGCCATTCACCTTCAGTAATCCAACCTACATTATAATTCCCAGTTGAATCTTGGGTTGCCGCAATGTCTACATCGTCATTTCGATATTCACCCCCATTATTTCCTGTAGTTGAATCATTATACGCAACTCCTGCAGATCCCTGTTTATATTCTTCAAGTTCTAATCGTCCCGGTATTGCGATTGGTGTACCTACCGGAGGTGTAGAGGTACTTGTAGGTGTCGGGGTGGATGTACTCGTTTGAGTAGGTGTAGGCGTACTCGTCTGAGTAGATGTTGGGGTTGGTGTACTTGTCCCCGTTGGCGTAGGTGTTGGCGTAGGCGTTACCGATGGTGTTGAATCACCAGTAAACCAAGGTCGTGTTTGTGGATCAGTAACAAAAAATGTTCTAAGCATAGATGCTACTTTATCCCTTGCTTGTCCATCACCTGAACCAGGATGGGTTCCATCCGGAGCAAAATCTGATTCGAACCATTGCAGACCATCTGATCTACCACTACGCTGACCATCCGCCCAGAAATATGGCCCCCATGCAACCACAGGTGCATTCTGATATGTTATGTATGATCCGGCAATTTGATCTTTAATAATATTTTGAACTGCAAATGCACTTACATAGGCATAATTCTGAGTTCCACCTTCATCTGCATTTAGAAGTGAAGCATTTTGTGCGAATGGAGCATATCCTCCATAGATCCTACTTCCCATATAAACTATTTTTACATTAGGATATCTTGATTTAACAAGCATAAGTGTATCTTCAATATCTACTTTTAGAGAATCCATATATGAAAGATCATCATTTTGTTGCGCAGAACCATTTGCCAATTTTACCCATACAGCCTGAATCTGATTTGCAGTTAATCCTGCAGCTGTTACACGTGATGCTTGTGTGGTCCATGCAGAGGCGCCCGGATTTGACCATATTTCTGCAACTTGACCACCTATTGCACCATCAACAAGAACAACTTTGTCTGATAATTCTGGATCACTAGACATTAAATCCATAAATACAGAAAATTCTTGCGTGGTATTCGACATTCCTAACGACATAAATCCAATCTTTCCATTAACTGAGTCTGGACTACCGTTTTGATCTAGAGGAGTTATCTGGTCATTTGCTTGAGCAATCATAGTTGCGTGTGAACCTGATGGTTCATTTTGCCAATTTCCATAGAGACCTCCTTGCTGACCTCTGTAAGTTGCACCACTTTGCATATCAGTTACTGGAGTTAAACAAAGCCACGCTGGTTGATTTGGAGTACATGTACCCCCTGTTGGTGTTGGGGTAGGAGTTGCAGATGTTGAAGGAGTTGGGGTAGGGGTTGTTTGCCCTCCACAATCGCCTGAACTCTTAATACCTGCAATAAAGAAATGTCGTCGGACTCCTACAGGAGATGTTCCCTGAGCTATTTGACCATATTCTCCTCCTTGATGATGTCCAAATAGCGGTAACTGTCCAAAGACGTTAATAACTGCTTGTCTCATCAATGGAAATACTGTGTCTTGAGTATAACCGTATCCCGGTTCATCTTGAGGATGGCCAGGAACATAGAAGAGTAGATCTGGATTTCCTCCAAGATCATTTTTTAAATTATTCATTATTACCTCAGAAACGTCAGCAGGATCACCTCCAAAATCTTCACCTACACCTCCTACCGAAAGATCGAAATCTCCCGTAACAAGTACACCTATTGCCTGTGATTGTAATACTTGATCGTATACCGCAGTTCCATTATCTGCTGATCCCCATCCAATAGCACTTATATAGGTAGGGAACGTATCTCCCCACACATCCTTCACTCCTTCCATTAAACAGGTATTATTTCCTCCTTGTGTACCATCAGGACACGTTTCCACTGGCCCATGATGTCCAGGTCCCATGAGTACAAGAAGATTTTGTTTTGTTGGATCTGGAGTAAGACCATTCGCTATTGCTCGCCCCCCATCAAATGTTGTTTGATCATTGTTACCTGCGTATGAACCAGTTGCTATCTGAACAGAAACATCATCACCACCGATTGGCATAATGGCAAGAGCACGAGTGCCCGTCGACTGTGGGGTGAACTGATCAATACCAAATGGATTGTAATTATCTGACCCAGTACCGGCACCCACAACAGGGACATCTCCAAACTCCGATTTAATTGCGGAAATAACAATCTCATTACTATTTTGATCACTAAAACCTGCGTTATTAGCAATGAAGACAACTTTGGGTGTTCCAGCTCCGTACGCAGCACGAGCTTCTGATACCGCCTCATTTATTAAATTTGTAAGGTAACTAGTTTGAGTTGGAAATGTCCATCCTGAAGCAGATGCATGTCCACTACCTGCTTGTACACATTGCCCAGATGATGTACCACTTCCTACAGTAATTCGAATATCATCATTTGTACTTAATTCACTATCAGTAACCTGTATTCTCAAAACATATTCACCATCAGTAGAGAAGGTTGCAGTTGTAGAAGCAGCACTCCCATTTCCAAAAGCTACAGTTCCAGGTCCTGAAACCTTTGACCACGTAATTGAAAGACTACCTGGAGGGTTAGGCTTTCCATCATCTGCAACAGTTGCTGACAATGTAGCTGTTTGACCAGAACTAATAGTTTGATCTACACCTGCATTTACAGTTGGAGCCTGGTTTGCATTTGGATCCGCTAAATCTGCTGATAATGTAGCAACAAGATTTTGAATATAATACAAATCCCCACGTTCTACTGCTGGAACATCTAAGAAGTTGCTCAATGTTTCCCTCGACTCTTTGGCAGCATATGCCAAACCTAGGAAGCTTCCAGAATATTCATGATAGTGACTTGTTGTACCTTCCATATGGCGATGTGAATAATTAAACCGAGTAGCCATATCCATTCTAGATACAAACCAATACGGCACACTGTCCATATGACGGTAAATATAATTCCTTGTGTTTGATTGTGCTTGGTTATATAAGTCTTCCCCAACTTCTGGAACCAGATAAAGCATACCTCCAGCATGACCACCTTGTACCACATCATCGTCAAAGTTATTCGGATAGCCTTGAGACTGCTGCTTTGCAGAGTTAGCAGATAATCCACTCTGAGACATGAAATCTGCATGATTTGCTGCTAGGTAATTCGAACTACTAGGATTCATAAAATCAATTTTATAACCTAGCAGGGTAGAGTAGTTTGTTGAAACAGTATTGTACGTTGTCATTGAAATTCCGACTGAAGAACAACTTGAAGGTAAACTATTTCCATTAAGCTCAACAAGTCGTAAGAAACCGTAGTACCCTGCCAGATACCGATTAAGTCCTGTACTATTTAGTCTAAAATCAGCTTTACTTGGCGGCGACTGCTTTACCACATTTTGTAAACTTGTACGACCTGAGGAACATATTTGAGTTAATACATTGGACGGAGTATCAAACCCTTCCTGGGCATAAAGCCAAAGTGCATAGTAATTAAATGGATCGAAATCCCACAAATCCCATCCTGTCTGTGCCGTATTGCTTGGATTTGGACTATTGCTACCATTTGAGGTTATTGTTGTATAGTATGATTCAACTTCTGGCGGAACCGAAAATATTTCCCTTGCTGCATTATTATTCCATCCTTTATGTGTTACATCGTACAATGGATATGACGTGAATTCATTCTCAATATACGCACGAACTTCACCCTGCATGGATGGCGATACATATGGTAATGCAGAAATCAGTGTATATACTGTATCTGCTGGATTATGCCAATACTGTAGATGGAAACTATCAAAATCAATATCATCTCGAGGATAGTGTTTTACACCTTGGAAATATGCTGGTCTCAAAGGTATATAATTTCCACTTCCATCAGTTACATCTAACATAGTTTGTATATGTGCCTCCAAACGTGCCTGGAGATCTGACTCGCTAATAACATTCCTTTCAACAACGGGAGCAGAGGACGTTAATGTTATTTCTCCTTTATCTTGATTTCCTCCACTCGTAGAAAATACTAATAATGTATTACTCCTATGGAAATATAATTTTCCTTTATAGGGCACAGGAGGATTTTGTACCCCATGGGTACCGGATCGGTCTGCTGCACCTTGATTATTTAATGCAGGTCCATTTCCGTATTTAAACGAGATCCAATTATGATTATAATTTTCGGCAGTAGTTTCAAGTGTTGCTCCTCCATACAATTTACCCCCAGTACCACCAATATTCTGGAAATTTGATGGATTGCCATCTCCAAGCCAAAATATATATCCATCTTTATCTGAGTGATGAGTAAGGGTAATAGCAGCTGTTCCTAGGCTATTTGCTCCTAAACCAAGAAAACCTTCAGGCTCATCTGCAACATCTGTTGAAGTTGTAATTGGATGTATAAAGTTTGGATTCGTTATATCCCATTTAGCGACACGACCACGATTATTTGCATCACTTGTACTTCTAATATATGGAGCGTTAACATATAAATAACCTTCTGGATCAACTGCTGGAGGAAAACGATTCCCGCTCGCGCTTCCCCACCACAAAAATGGAGTCGTAAATGCCTCTTGCCCATTTGATTTATTAAGAACAAACATAGATCTCCGTGAAGGATTAGTAGCAAAATATCCTTCGGATATTGAAGAAGCATCTGTCCAATTCAGTGCGGAAGAAAGATTACATTGGTTGAAACCGGTAACTGTCTGACCATTTGTTCCATCAAGTAGAGAACAATTTTGATTATTCGGGAATGCTTCAGATTTATCATAGGATTGAAGAGTAGCATTATCGATTGGACGATAATTATTTGTGCCCGCAAGAACTACATAATCATCTACAATTACTGGCCAGTATGTGAAGAATCCATCTCCTGGTAATTGGGGTGATTTCCATAACAATGAACCAGAATTTGCATTAATTGCATAACCATGACCATCATTTGATGCAAAATAAACAATTCCAGCATCATATGCTGCAGAAAAAGATATTGGCCCCTCAGTTTGATATTCCCATAACTTTGTACCAGTAGCAGAATCTAAAGCATAAAAATCACCACTTCTATTTCCAATAAAGACTTTTCCGTCTACTACAAGCGGATTTGTATCAAATCCTGCTTTTCCTTCAAATGTCCAGACTAACTGAGCATTCGTTGTATTATCCTGTATTTTATAAACATACCTATCATGCCCAGCAATATATACCATATCGCCTATTACTGTTGGAGAGTGACCAAGTGGCATATCAGTTTTAAAAAGCCAACGTTGATTTCCTTGTAAATCAAGAGCATACAATCCTTCTTCCGATGGGATATAAAGTGTGTCATTTGCAGCTATAATTTGAGCTTTCGTCGGTATAATAGGTTCAAATCGCTTATACCACTCGAGTGACATATTACTCAGATCTGTTTTACTGATACTTGCATCGGACCATGAATGTCTCAGTGTGTCTCCTCCAGGCATAGGCCAACTACCTACTTCAATCTCTTCAGCAGCCAAAAACAAAACCTGACCTTCCTGATTAGTTACATATGGAATCCCAAATACTCCCACACCTACTGCAAGTACTAAAAAGCCTATCGCGGAAAATAGTAGATAATGAATATTACTCTCGAGGTAATTATATGAACTTAAAACGCCTGGATGAGCTCCGATCCATGTATAAGCATTTTTCATGAACCGAGTCGACGTTTTCACAATTCTTTTGGGATCCATATATTTTGGCTTTCTACAAGCACAATAAAAATTTAAATAGTGCAATTATGCATTAAAACTATTACTTTAGTTATCTCTATC